>CAKTZW010000121.1 GCA_934636065.1 uncultured Labedella sp. | reverse complement strand
CGCCCGGCGAGGGGGCGGACGACGACGTGCTCGACGGCGCGGGGCTCGGGGCCTCGCCGACGGCGAACGGCTCGCCGATGCCGCTGCCGGTGCGGCCGGCCCGGTCGGGCGTGCTGACCCGCACGAGCGCGGCCCGCAGCGGGGCGATGGAGCGCTCCGCCCGCGCCGCGACGACCGTCGAGGCGAGCGCGGTCACGACGACGAACGCGACGAGGCTGAGGAGGAGAGTGGCCGCGGCGGCGGGCGAGATCGTCGCCACGAAGCCGACGGCGAGGGCGGCGACGCCGAGCGACGTCACGAGCGGCTGCACGACGCGGAGCGGATGGTCCTGGAGATCGTCGACGTCCGAGACCATCGCCGCGAGGGCGCGTCCCCGGTCGGACCCCGACAGCCCGTCGGGCGCGAGCGGGACGAGGCGCTCGAAGACGTGCGCCCGTACGCGCTCGAGCGATCGGAACGCGGCGTCGTGGCTGAGGAGACGCTCGAGGTAGCGGAAGAAGGCGCGACCGAGCGCGAACGCGCGAACCCCCACGACGGCCATTCCGAGGAACATCACGGGCGGCTGCTCCGACGCACGGACGATGAGCCACGCGCTGCAGGCGAGCAGCGCCACGGTGCTCGCGGCGGCGGCGAGGCCGGCCAGGATGCCGGGAGCGGCGGAAGCGGCGCCCGGCTGCGCGAGCCGCAGTACCTCGGCGCGTGCGTCGGCGCGCCCGGCCCTCACGCGATCACCGCCGCTCGCCTCGGCACGGCCGCCTGGTCGATCGGGAGCAGCACGTCGGCACACTCCAGGAACGCCGAGCGGTGCGAGACGACGAGAACGGAGCGTCCACCGCGAGCGAAGGCGAGGAGGTTGGCGAGAAGCTCCCGCTCCGTCGTGTGGTCGAGCGCGGCGCTCGGCTCGTCGAGGACGAGGACGCGCCGCTCGTCGCCGAGCGCGCGGTAGACGGCGCGGGCGATGGCGACCCTCTGGGACTGTCCGCCCGAGAGTCCGCTTCCGTCGGCTCGGAGTTCGGTCGACGGGTCGACTACCTGGAGCGCGGCGATCCGAAGGGCCTCGACAACGCGGTCCGCATCCGGTACGGCCTCGCCCAGGGCGACGTTGCTCGCGATGGTTCCGGGGAAGAGCGTCGCGGACTGACCGCTCCACGCGATCGCGAAGCGGCGGGACGCCACGGAGGACGGATCGGAGAACGCCGGAACGCCGATCCGTCCCTCGTGGTCGACGAATCCGAGGGCCGCCGACACGAGGCTCGACTTGCCCGAGCCGCTCGGTCCGTGCAGGACCGTCAGTCGACCGGGCACCACCTCGGCGGTGAACCCGTCGACCACCGCGCGACCCCCGTAGGAGATCCGGACGTCGCGGAACACGAGCCCGGACGACGCCGCCACGGTCGAGGCCGTCGGGCGTCCGTCGCCGCTCCCCTCCCCCTCCTCTCGCGCCGTGGCGTCGAGGATCTGGAAGACGCGTTCCGCCGCCTCCACGCCCTCGGCGGCGGCGTGATAGTTGACACCCACCTGCCGCAGCGGCAGGAAGACCTCGGGCGCGAGCAGCAGGATGAAGAGCCCGGGTGCGAGATCGAGCTCCCCCGCGACGAGGCGCAGACCGATCGTCAGCGCCACGAGGGCCACGGACAGACTCGCGGCCAGTTCCAGCGCGAAGCTCGAGAGGAACGACACCCGCAGGACGGCCATGGTCCGGCGACGGAAGCGTCGCGTGATCGAGCGGAGCCTGTCGACCTGGCGGTGCTGACGCCCATAGGCCTTGAGCGTCGACAGCCCGCCGACGAGGTCGTCGAACGAGGTCGAGAGGGCGGTGAGCTCGGACCACTGCTTCTTCTGGGCGGCCTGGGTCGCCCACCCGATGAGGATCATGAACACCGGGATGAGAGGAAGGCACACCCCGAGGATGACGGCCGACAGCACGTCCTGCGTGAAGACGGCCAGCAGGAGCGACGGCGTGACGATCGCCGTGAGGAGCAGTTGCGGGAGGTACCGGGCAAAGTAGCCGTCGAGGGCATCGATGCCGCGGCCGACGACCACGGCGATCTCGGCCGACCGCTGCCCACCGAGCCAACCCGGCCCGAGCCGGGTCACCGTCTCGAGCACGCGGCCACGCAGTTGCGACTTGACGCGCGCGCCGCCCCGCGCGGCGAGGGCGTCCTGCGCGAGAGCGAGGACTCCGCGACCGGCGACGACGGCGACGAGAGCGGCGAGCGTCGGTGCGAGGTCTCCGAGATCACGACCGCCGAGTGCACCCGTGACGGCGGTGGTGACGAGCCAGGCGAACGCGATGATCCCGGCGGCCTGGGCCACGGCGACGAGGGCGCCGAACGCGAGGAACGATCGAGCGGCGGATGCGTACCGGACGAGTCGGGGGTCGAGGGGGCGCACGTCAGTAAGGCTAGTGCGCGGCCGCTTCGATGTGAGCGCGCGTGATCCGCTTCCGGAACGTCCAGTAGGTCCAGCCCTGATACGCGAGCACGAGGGGCAGGAAGACGAGCGCGGTCCACGACATGATCGTGAGCGTGTAGGTGCTGCTCGACGCGTTCTCGATCGTGAGCGAGTTCGCGATGTCGTTCGACGCCGGCATCACGGCCGGGAACAGGCTCGTGAAGAGAGTGAGCACGGCCGCCGCGATCGTCGCCGCCATGAGGGCGAACGCGACCCCCTCCCGACCGCGCAGGTTGGCGATGGCGGCGCCGACGAGCGCGACGGCCGCCAACCCCGCGAACGCCGTCGCGGCGAGCGTGCCGTGGGCGAGGACGGTCCACACCAGGAAGGATGCCGCGACTATGACCGTGACAGCGCTCGCCCGGACACCGAGTCGGCGTGCCCGTTCCCGGATCTCGCCGTCGGTCTTGAGGGCGACGAAGAACACGCCGTGCGTGAAGAACAACGACAGCGTCGTGAGCCCGCCGAGCAGCGCGTACGGGTTCAGCAGCGCGAAGAATCCCCCGATGTAGTTGTGATCGGCGTCCAGGGGCACCCCCTGGACGATGTTGGCGAAGGCGACGCCCCAGAGCAGCGCGGGGAGGGCCGAGCCGATCGTGATCATGAGGTCGAACCGCCGCTTCCAGGCGAGCTCCGGTCGCTGATGCCGGTACTCGAAGGACACCCCCCGCACGATGAGGGCGAGCAGGATCACGAGGAGCGCGAGGTAGAACCCGGAGAACAGCGTCGCATACCACTCGGGGAACGCCGCGAAGATCGCCGCCCCCGCCACGATGACCCAGGTCTCGTTGAGGTCCCACACCGGCCCGATGGTGTTGATGAGGACGCGTCGGTCCGTGTCGTCCTTCCCGAGGAAGGGCAGCGACATGCCGACGCCGAAGTCGAAGCCGTCGAGGACGAAGTAGCCGACGAAGAGCGCTGCGACGATCCAGAACCAGAGGGTGGGCAGATCCATGATGCGTCTCCTAGTAGACCGTCGCGTGGACGCGGGGAGCGGCGTCCTCGTCGTCGGGGTCGGTGGCGAGGGGCTGCGGACCCTTCTGGGCCGTCCGCAGGATGAGTCGGAACTCCACGACGGCGAGGCTGCCGTAGACGAGCGTGAACGCGACGATCGAGATGAGGACGTCGAGGCCCGAGACGTTGGGAGAGACGCCGTCGGCGGTCTGCATGAGGGAGACGACGATCCAGGGCTGGCGTCCCATCTCCGTGAAGACCCATCCGACGCTCATCCCGAGCAGCGAGAGCGGGAAGGCCCAGATGGCGACTGTCCACACCCAGTTCTGCGTGGGGACGCGGCCCTTCCGGGTGAGCCAGAGACCCACGACGGCGACGAGGGCGTGCGCGGCACCGAGCCCGATCATCCACCGGAAGGCCCAGTACGTCACCCAGATGACGGGGGTGTAGTCGCCGGGGCCGTAGAGCGTCGTGTACTGCGCCTGCAGGTCGTTGATGCCCTCGACAGTGCCGTCGAAGGTGTGCGTCGACAGGAACGACAGCAGGTACGGGATGCGGATCGAGAAGAGTTCGTGGACGCCGTCGGGCGTTCCGAGCGTGAAGATCGAGAAGGAGGCGTCGGCGCCGGTCGAGGTGTTGTACATCGCCTCGGCCGCCGCCATCTTCATGGGCTGGGTGTCGACCATCACGAGGCTCAGCTGATCCCCCGACAGCGCCGTTCCCGCGAAGGCCCCCACCATGAGCCAGAGGCCGAACTTCAGGGTCGGGCGCATCGTCTCGATGTTCTGCCGGCGCTTCAGGTGCCAGGCCGCGACGGCGATCATGAGTCCGGCCGTCACCATGAACGCGCTCAGGATCGTGTGGGGGAACGCCGCGAGGGCCACAGGGTTCGTGAGGACGGCGCCGATGTCGACGAGCTCGGCCCGCTCCTTCGCCTCGTTGATGGTGTAGCCGACGGGGTTCTGCATGAACGCGTTCGCGGCGATGATGAAGTAGGCGGAGAGGATCGAGCCGACGGCGGTGGCCCAGATGGTCGCGAGGTGGAGCTTCGGCGGGAGCTTGTCCCACCCGAAGATCCACAGGCCGATGAAGGTCGCCTCGAGGAAGAAGGCGAGCAGACCTTCGAGCGCGAGCGGCGCACCGAACACGTCGCCGACGAAGCGGCTGTAGTTGGACCAGTTCATCCCGAACTGGAACTCCTGAACGATTCCGGTCACGACGCCCATGGCGAAGTTGATGAGGAAGAGCCGTCCCAGGAAGTGTGTCAACTGCAGATAGACCGCCTTGCCGGTGCGGACCCACATGGTCTGGTAGATCGCCACGACCGTCGCCATTCCGATCGTGATGGGCACGAAGAGGAAGTGGTAGACGGTGGTGAGGCCGAATTGCCATCTCGACAGTGCGAGCGGGTCCAGCAGGTCCTCCACGGCGTCCTCCGTTCAGTGACTTCTACACCGTGTAGAACTCACTCTTCTACGAAGTGTAGAACACTTGCCGGAAGAGCGGTACTCTTATCCCATGGCACAACTCGGCGACCTCGAACGCAGCATCATGGACGCCCTCTGGGCGTCGGATGCTCCCCTCTCCGCGACGGAGTTGCAGGACGCGCTCGAGACCGGCGGCCGTGACGGCGCGGGCAAGCAGCTCGCCGTCACGACAGTGCTCACGGTGCTGTCCCGGCTCGAGCACAAGGGACTTGTCATGCGCGATCGGTCGGTGCGTCCGCACCTGTACCGTGCCGCTTCGACGCACGCGGATCACACGGCCGAGCTCATGCACGAGATCCTCGGGTCGTCCACAGACCGGCGCGAGGTCCTCGCACGCTTCCTCGGTCAGGTGAGCCCCGAGGAAGCCGCGACGCTCAGGGGTCTGCTCGACACTCCCCCGCGCGACCCCGGCCTCTCCGCGTGACCGCGGCGGCACTCGTCGTGCTGTCTCGCGTCGGCTGACGGACGGCTGCACCCGTGATCCTCGCGTCGGCCATCCTCGCCGCACTCGCGATCGCACTCGCCTGGCCCATCCCCGCGGCGCTGTCGCGAGCGGCCTGGCCCTCGCGAGCGCCACGGACCGCGCTCACGCTCTGGCAGTCGATCGCGCTCACGGGTGGGCTCTCGATGATCGGCTCGCTGCTGCTCTTCGGGCTGTCCGCCTACGGCGACTCGCCGCTCGGGGCCGCCGGCGCCCTGGTCGACGACACGATCGACGGACGGATCCCGAGCGGGGCGACGATCTTCCAGATCGGCGCGTTGACCTTCGCCGTGCTCCTCACCGGACACCTCATCCTCAACCTCGTCGCGACCTTCGCGCGGACGGAGCGCCAGCGCCGTCGTCACCTCGACCTCGTCGCCCTGCTGAGCGACCCGGTCCCCGGAGAGCCGCGGACGCGGCGGCTCGACCACCCCGCCCCCGTCGCCTATTGCCTCCCCGGCGCGTTCCTCTCCGTCACCGTCCTGTCCGAGGGACTGCTCGAGCTCCTCGACGAGAACGAGTTGCGCGCCGTGCTCGAGCACGAACGCGCCCACCTGCAGCAGCAGCACGCGCTCGTCCTGCTGAGCTTCCGGTCCTGGGGAAACGCCCTGCCGTGGTTCCCGATCGCTCACCTCGCCGAGATCGCGGTCGAGGCGCTCGTCGAGTTCATCGCCGACGACAAGGCGCGAGAGGCCGTCGACGGCCGTCAACTCGCGAGCGCGATCGCGATCATCGGCTCGTCG
>CAKTZW010000120.1 GCA_934636065.1 uncultured Labedella sp. | reverse complement strand
AGCCCGCCGCCGCCCACACCGCAGGAGAGTCGATGTCCGATGAGGCCGAGGAGCGAGGGTCTTCTCCGCTGCAGACTGTGGATCGGGCTCTCCAGAACCTGATGTCCTACAGCGAGACGCGGCGCGAGTGGGGCGTGTTCGAGCTCGCCGAGGCCTTCGGCCTCAACAAGTCGACGAGCCAGCGCCTCCTCGCCGCGTTGGCCGCTCGCGGATTCCTGATCGCCGACCCGTACAGCCGTCGCTACCGCCTGGGACCGGCCATGTGGCACATGGCGGCGCTCTGGGAACGGGGCGGAGGACTCGCCCAACTAGCCGAACACGTACTCTCCGATCTGGCAGCGCGGACCGGTCGGACCGTGTCATTCACGGTCCCGGACGGATTCCATGTCCGGTGCATCGCGGCCGTCGACGGCGAGCAGGGCGCTGTCCGCTCCCACCCGCTCGTCGGCGATCTCTACCCTGCTCATGCCGGTGCGACGTCGCGCGCCTATTTCGCCTTCCTCGACCCGTTGGAGAGACGCAACATGCTGAGCGGCCGTCCGTTCGCCCGCTACACGGAGCTCACCGAGGTGAACGAGGCGAGCCTCGATCGGCTCCTGGATGAGACCTACCGAGCGGGCTGGGCGTACTCCGACGGCGAGTACGACTCGACGACTCGTGCGATCGCCGCTCCCGTGCTCATCGGTGCGACCCCGGTGGGGTCGATGTCGGTGATCGAACCGAAGGTGTTCCACTTCGAGGACGACCTTCGCACTCACGCACCCGCCCTCCAAGCCGCTGCGGCGAGCCTCGCCGATCTGCTCTCCAACCGCACCCCGGCGCCGCCCCAGCGCGACTGGCGCCGCGGCCGCTCGCGGATCCCCCCACGCTGATCACCGCCCGACGTCCGGAAAGGACCCCACCGATGCGCCTCCTGCTGCTCTCCAACTCGACCAACCATGCCTCCGGCTACCTCGAGCACGCCATCGACACCGTCACCCCTTTCCTCGCCGACACACGCCTCACGTTCGTGCCGTACGCTCTCGCGGATCGCGACGCCTATACGGCGAAGGTCGCCGCCGCCCTCGACCCCCATGGGGTCGAGGTGCGCGGACTGCACGCGGCCCACGACCCCGTCGCCGCAGTCGCGGAGGCGGAGGCGGTGTTCGTCGGCGGCGGCAACACCTTCCGGCTGCTCGACACCCTGCAGCGGTTCGGGCTGCTCGATGTCCTGCGTCGCCGCGTTCTCGAGGGGATGCCGTACATGGGGGCGAGCGCCGGCACGAACATCGCCGGCCCCACCATCCGCACCACCAATGACATGCCGATCGTGGAGCCGGCTTCGTTCGGGGCGCTCGGGCTCGTGCCCTTCCAGCTCAACCCGCACTATCTCGACGCCGACCCGAACAGTACGCACCGTGGCGAGACGCGCGAACAGCGGCTGACCGAGTTCCTGGAGGAGAACGACCTGCCGGTGCTCGGCCTCCGCGAAGGAACGTGGCTGGCCGTGGACGATGACGGTGCACGGATCGGCGGGACCGCCGTGTCCGCGGCCGCTCCCGGCCCGGCCGTCGTGTTCTCCCGGACCGCGGGCCGGCGCGAGGTGTCGGGTGACGTCTCCGAGCTGTTCACAGAGGAATCGCGCTCCGGCCACGTCGCCTGAACCCGGCACAGCGGACGGCCGCCGTGAGCTTGCGGGAGAGAGGTCGAAACGGACCGGCGCGCCAGAAGCGCAACCACACCGTGCAGACAGCGGACTCACCCGTGTCGACTCGTGAGGTTCCGACGTCTCGAAATGCCGTGCCCGATTGACCGATCAAGGCCCGAATTGTCGTCGACGAATGCTCGATTAATGTCAGACTCAGCACGGAAGCACTCGGATCGGTCGAGGTGATTGACAGCGGCGGCGTGCGACGAACGATGCAGTCAGATGAGGATGAGTGAAGCTCAAGCGCAGCGGGGTCAGGCAAGAGGTCGGTGGAAGAGCCGTCGCCGTTTTGGCGGTTCTCCCGGATTACCGTTCCAGCTTCGTGTCGGAGCTCCGCAGCGCATTGGCGGAGACCGACACGAATCTCACTATTGTGGCCGGGGACGAGCATCTCGACGCCTCGGTCAAGTCAGCCCCGCACGACGGTGTCATCTCGGTACGCAATCGTGCCTTGCTCGGTAGGAGTCTTCTCTGGCAAGTCGGCGCTCTCCGATACCTTCGGGATACCGATGTCGCGGTGGTGGACCTCAACCCTCGCTCTCTCACGGCTTGGATCGTCTTGATCACTCGGAAGGCACGGCGCCGACGCACGTTAGTGTGGGGCCACATCCTGCCGCGACGCGGAGTGAACGCGCATACCGCCCCGCTCCGACGCCGGATGCGAAGGCTGGCAGACGGCGTCATCAGCTACACCTGGTCCGATGCGGACATCGTCACCCGCGAGGATCCGGACGTCCCGGTGTGGGTCGCCGCCAACGGTCTGTACAGGGAGGTCGATCTCGGCTTCGACGAGGGCGGTCGCGGCAGATTTCGGATGCTGTACGTCGGCCGCATCGAGCCCTCGAAAAAGCCGCTACTCGCTCTCGAGGCGTTTGCGATCGCATGCAACGAGCTCGACTTGGAGAAGAGTGTGCGGCTGACCTTCGTGGGACGCGGTTCGCAACTGCCTGCGCTCCGACAGCGAGCGCAGGAACTCGGCCTCGCGGAGCGCGTGGATATTCTCGGTAGCATCACCGACTACGAGCGCCTACGACGCCTCTACGGCGAGACGATCGCGTCGCTGTCACCGGGGTATGTCGGGCTCAGCCTGACTCAGTCTCTCGGATTCGGGGTGCCGATGGTGGTAGGGAGAGATGAACCCCATGCCCCGGAAATCGAGCTGCTCTCTTCGTCGACCGGACGAACGTTCCCCGGCGACGATGCCCACGCACTGGGCGCGGAGCTGGTGTGGTGCTCTCTGCACGTCGCCGAGTGGGATCGGAAATCCATCGTCAACACGGTCCGGAGTCGGTACTCCTCGACGGCGATGGCTCGCGGGTTCGAGATGGCGTTGCGCGGCGTCGAACAGCGAGATGCGAGATGAGCGCAGAACGGGGCCGTCTCGGCGGCATTCCAGGCGGGACGCTACTGCGATCGATCTGGCAGTTCTTCCAAGTCAAGCGAGCGGTTCACGGCCGCGTTTCACTTGGGCACGGAGTACGCATCGGCTCTGGAACAGTCATCCGCTCGCTGCACGGGCTGGACATCCACGACGGCGCAGCGATCGGGCGTAACTGCACCATCGAGGCTTCGGGCACAATCGGGTTCAAGACGGTGATAGCGGCGAACGTCGGAATAGTCGGCCGCAATGACCATGCGATCGACGAAGTCGGTCTGCCGATTATCGACTCCACCTGGGTCGGTGACCGGGAACTGTCTCATGAGGACGTCGTCAGCATCGGCGACGACGTATGGATCGGCTATGGAGCTACCGTGCTCTCCGGCGTATCGATCGGCACGGGTGCCGTCGTCGCAGCAGGTGCGGTCGTCGTGCACGATGTCGAGCCCTTTGCTGTCGTGGGAGGAAATCCCGCCCGGAAACTGGCGGAGCGCTTCGCGGGAAGTGAACGCGAGCGGCACCTTCGCGAGCTCCGCCGTATGCGCGGCTCCCGGTAGTCGTCATCGGCACCGACTTCCAGTCGGAGGGAGACACACGTTCTTCGACTGGCAAGAGAGTGCGTCTAGCCCCGCACGGACTCGACGTGCTCCCGATACCACTCCACGGTGGACCGCAGACCCTCTTCGAGCCCGATCTGCGCCGTCCAACCCGCCTCCGCGAGACGAGAGACATCGAGCAGCTTCTGCGGAGTGCCGTCGGGCTTCGTCGTGTCCCACTCGGTCGTGCCGTCGAAGCCGACGACGGTCGCGATCGTCTCGGCGATCTCCTTGATGGTCACGTCGCTGCCGGTTCCGACGTTCACCTGCTCCGGACCGTCGTAGTGGTCGAGCAGGTGCAGGCACGCCGAGGCCATGTCGTCGACGTGGAGGAACTCCCGCCGCGGCGAACCGGTGCCCCAGTTCGTCACCGACTCCGCTCCTGAGGCTGCGGCCTCGTCGTATCGGCGGATGAGCGCCGGCAGGACGTGCGAGCCCTGGGGCGAGAAGTTGTCGCCCGGGCCGTAGAGGTTGGTGGGCATCGCGCTGATCCACGGGAGCCCGTACTGACGGCGAACGGCTTGCACCTGGAAGATGCCGGCGATCTTCGCCACCGCATACGCGTCGTTCGTCTCCTCGAGGTGGCCCGTCATGAGCGAGTCCTCGTGGATGGGCTGCGGCGCGAACTTCGGGTAGATGCAGCTCGACCCGAGAAAGAGTAGCCGTTCGACGCGCTGTTCGAGGGCGGCGTCCATCACATTGACCTGAATCTGCAGGTTCTCCGTGAGGAAGTCGACGGGGTAGGTGTTGTTGGCGAGGATGCCGCCGACCTTCGCCGCGGCCAGCACGACGTAGCGCGGCTTCGCCTCGCGGAAGAAATCGAAGACGGCCTCGCGGTCGGTGAGGTCGAGTTCCGACGACGTGCGTCCCACGATGTCGGTGAAGCCCTCGGCCTTCAGCCTCCGCCAGATGGCGGAGCCGACGAGGCCCCGGTGACCGGCGACGTAGATCCGAGCGGACCGGTCGAGCGGCTCTCCCCCGAACTCGACGGCGTCACTCATCGCACGGCCTCCGGCGTCCACGAGGCGAGGTCGACCGCGTCGATCCACGGAGTGCCCGCGCACTCGAGAGCCGCGATATCGGCATCCACCATGAGCCGGGCGAGCTGATCGGGAGCGACCGTCGCCTTCCAGCCGAGCTTCGCCTCCGCCTTGGACGGGTCGCCGATGAGCGCGTCGACCTCCGTCGGGCGGAGGTAGCGCTCGTCGAAGCGCACGTGCTTCTCCCAGTCGAGACCGGCGTGCTCGAACGCGATCTGCAGGAAGTCGCGCACCGAGTAGGCGACGCCCGTCGCGAGCACGAAGTCCTCCGGCTCGTCGGCCTGCAGCATCCGCCACATGCCCTCGACGTATTCCGCGGCGTAGCCCCAGTCGCGCACGGCGTCGAGGTTGCCCATGTAGAGGTGCTCCTGCATGCCCGCCTTGATGGCGGCGACCGCGCGCGTGATCTTCCGGGTCACGAACGTCTCACCACGGCGCGGCGACTCGTGGTTGAACAGGATGCCGTTGACCGCGAACATGTCGTACGCCTCGCGGTAGTTCTTCGTGATCCAGTAGCTGTAGAGCTTCGCGACGCCGTACGGCGAACGCGGGTAGAACGGCGTCTCCTCGTTCTGAGGCGGCGGCGTCGCACCGTAGAGCTCGGAGGACGACGCCTGGTAGAACCGGGGGCGGATGCCGGCGGTGCGGACGGCCTCGAGGAGGCGGATGGACCCGGTGCCGGTCGTGTCGGCGGTGTGCTCCGGCTCGTCGAACGAGACCCGGACGTGGGACTGCGCACCCAGGTTGTAGACCTCGTCGGGCTGGATCTCTGAGAGCAGCGTCACGAGCCGGACGCCGTCGCTCAGGTCGCCGTAGTGGAGGAAGAGCCGGGCGGCCGGATCGTGCGGGTCGACGTAGAGGTGGTCGATTCGGGAGGTGTTGAACGTCGAGGACCGCCGGATGAGCCCGTGCACCTCGTAGCCCTTCGAGAGCAGCAGCTCCGCGAGGTAGGACCCGTCCTGGCCCGTGATTCCGGTGATGAACGCCTTCTTGGTCACGCTGACTCCCCTGATTCGTTGTGATGCTGCCGTAAATCGCTTCGACTGTTCGCGGTCGACGTATGCGTTTGCCGCTGACGCGATAACGGACGTCCCTGCGACGGTGGGGAGACGTTCAGGCCGAGAGGCTCCCCTCCATTATGTCGGGCTTCGCTCGCTTTCCTGAGGGAGACGTCACCCCCGAACGAGGGAGGTGATCCATCGGGCGTGATCGTCGAGAGCCGCCGTCTGGTCGGCACGGCCAAGCCGGAGCTGCTCGCGCTCGTCACCGCGGCCGAGAGCACCCATGTCGCGGTAGAGGCGGTTGCAAGCCTTGTTACCGCCGAGCGCGAGAAGCTCCTTGCGCAACTCGGCAAGGACCTTCGCCTGCCAGGCTTCCGGCCGGGCAAGATCCCGCCGCGGGTGGTGCAACAGCGCTACGGCCAAGCGGTGATGGGCGAGGTGCTGGA
>CAKTZW010000119.1 GCA_934636065.1 uncultured Labedella sp. | reverse complement strand
CTCCCGAACCGTCTCCTCAGCCCGAGCCTCAGCCGGCTCCCGAGCCCCAGCCGGCTCCCGAGCGGGAGCCCGCTCCGGTCCCCGAGCCGGCTCCCGAGCCCTGGTCGGTTCCGGATCCCACGCCCCCTCCCGGGTTCCCCGGCGCTCCGGAGGCCCCGAGCGCTCCACCGGCGCCGTACACGCCGCCGGCCGCGCCGCCCGGACCGGCCGCGCCGCCCGGACCGGCGGCGCCGTCTTACCCGAGCTACGGGGCGCCGACGACGCCGTCCCAGGCGTACCCCACCGAGGTGTGGCCGCAGGCGGGCGGCCGTCCGCAGGACCCGTACGCGCAGCAGAGCCCGTATGCGCAGCAACAGCAGCCCGCTCAGCAGGGGTACGGACAGGACGCCCCCGGGCAGCACGGGTACGGCCAGCAGGGCTATGGCCAGTCCGGTTACGGCGCCGCCCCCAGCGTGCCTCCGCCGGGCGGATTCGCCGCACCCCCGCCCTCGGGAGGCTACGGCGGTCAGCAGCCGCCCGGCTACGGCGGCCAGCCGTACGCGGCCGGGGGAGGGGGAGGCTGGCAGCCGCCGGAGCCTCCCCGGAAGAAGGGCATGCCCGGCTGGGGCTGGGCCCTCATCGGTGTCGGCGGACTCGCTCTCGTCGCGATCATCGTCGTGATCGCGCTCTCCGTCACGAGTGTCTTCTCGGGCTCCCGTGACATCGCGGAGGGGGACGGCGGCACGACGACGGAGGAGTCGCCCACCGATTCCGCCTCTCCGACGCCGACGCCGACGGATGCGGCGAGCGACGGTGTCCTCTCGCTCGACGAGTACGCGGTGTTCGAGGGCGACCCGGACTTCGAGGTCGATCTTCCGAGCTCATGGGAGCAGACGGTTGTCGACGACGACGGGCAGGACGTCTGGGAGGCCGCCGACGTCGTGTGCTCGTTCGACACGATCACCGACTCGACCTCTCCCGGTGACACCGAGGCTGAGGGCGGCGACGAGGAGGCGACGCGAGAGATCGTCGAGCAGGACGCCGAGGAGCTCGTCGACGGGTACTCGGCCGGTGAGGTCGGCGATGTCGGCGGCACCGTCACCCTCCTCACGGAGGACGGCGTCGAGGTCGAGTTCATGACGAGCGAGGTCGGCGTGACGACCGATGACGGCGCCGATGCGTACTTCCTCATCGGGACGCGCCAGTTCGTCGACTCGGGCGTCTACCTGTCGTTCGCGCTCTCGTGCGACGCGTCGGAGAGCCCGTCGATCTTCGACGACGTCCTCGAGTACGTCACCGTCTCGGCGCAGTGAACGACGTCGCCCCCGCCCATCGAGTGGGCGGGGGCGACGCACGGTCGTGGTGCGGGGCGTCAGCCGAACAGCCGCGCGAGCCGCCTGGCGCCCTCGACGAGCTGCTCGTCGCCGAGGGCATAGCTGAAGCGCAGGTACCCGGAGGGCCCGAACGCCTCTCCCGGAACGGCGGCGACCTCCGCCTCGTCGAGGATGTAGTCGGCTAGTTCCAGGGAGGTCCTGATGGCGCGACCGCCCCATTCGCGCCCGAGCAGTTCCGAGACGTCGGGGTAGACGTAGAAGGCGCCGTCGGGTGTCGGAGTGCGGAAGCCCGGAACGTTCGCAAACTCCTCGATGATGAGGTGCCGGCGTCGATCGAACGCCGCGCGCATCTCCTCGGCCGCGTCCTGCGGCCCGGTGAGCGCGGCGATCGCGGCTCGCTGGGCGATGTTGTTGACGTTGCCGGACAGGTGCGACTGGAGGTTGCCGAGCGCCTTGACGGCGTCGATCGGCCCGACCGTCCAGCCGACGCGCCAGCCCGTCATGGCATAGGTCTTCGCGACTCCGTTGACGAGCAGTGTCTGCGAGGCGAGGTCCGGCACGGCCTCGAGGATCGAGACGGCCCGGTCGCCGTAGGTCAGGTTCTGGTAGATCTCGTCGCTGATCACCCAGATGCCGTGCTCGAGCGCCCATTCGCCGATCGCCCGGGTCTGCTCGGGGGAGTAGACGGCGCCGGTCGGGTTGGAGGGCGAGACGAACAGGAGCGCCTTGGTGCGGTCGGTGCGAGCCGCCTCGAGCTGCTCAACGCTGACGAGGTAGCCGGCGTCGGCGTCCGCGAAGACGGGGACGGTCACGCCGTCCGCCAGCGCGACGACCTCGGGGTACGTCGTCCAGAACGGCGACGGCACGATGACCTCGTCACCCGGGTCGAGGAGGACCTGGAAGGCCTCGTAGACCGACTGCTTCCCGCCGTTGGTGACGATGACCTGCGAGGGCTCGACGGCGATGCCGGAGTCCCGCAGCGTCTTCGCCGCGATCGCCTCGCGGAGGTCGGGCAGCCCGGCCGCGGGCGTGTACCGGTGGCTGCGGGGGTCGCGCGCCGCCGCGAGCGCGGCCTCCACGATGTGCTCGGGGGTCGCGAAGTCGGGCTCGCCGGCGGCGTAGCTGATCACGGGCCGCCCGGCGGCCTGCAGGGACTTCGCCTTCGCATCGACCTTGAGGGTCGCCGATTCGGCGATGGCGGAGATCTTGGAGGAGAGTCGCGACGTCACCCTCCCACCGTATCGGTGCGCCGGTCGGGCCGTGTCCCCCGAATGGGGATCGCCCGGAAACGGGTATCGACCGCAGCCCGCCGGACGGTGAGACTGTCGCCACCCCCGATTCGATTTCGGCGGGTGCTCCCGTGCGACGCAGGGGACCGGGAAACGACCGAGGGGGTCAGGAATGACCGCATACGACGTCTCGACTCGCCCCTTCGGAGAGCCGACGGCGCTCGACGGCCCGGAGCTGGAAGCGGCTCGTCGCGATTCCGCCCCGATCCGCGGCATCGTCTTCGGACTCGCGATCGTCGTGCCGATCTGGATCGCCGCCGGCGTCGGGGTCTTCGCGCTCCTGTCTCAATGAGCCCGCGCGCACCCGTCACCCCCGGGAGAGGACGTCGCGGCGAACACCCGGTGAACTCTGTCGCAGAGGCGCCCTCCCGGCTGGCAGTCAGGCGCACGGGCGATCATTGTTGACTCGTACCGTCCATCCGGAGGAGTTCGACCATGGTCGCGATCAGTCCCGACGCCCGGCAACGACTGGCCGAGCACACGCGCGAATCGTCCCCGATCGCCGGACTCGTCCATGCGCTGGTGCTCGTCGTCCCCGTCTGGCTGCTCATCGGCAGCGCCGCACTCGTCGCCGTCATCCGCTGAGCGCACCCGTCGCCGTCATCGCCGGTGGAGGACGGCCGCCCGGCCCTCGGCTTTACCGGTCGCCGGGCGTCGTCTACACTGGACCGTGGTGGTGAAATCCGCCAAGCTTTTCTGCGCCCATTTTCCGTGGCGAACCCCAGCCGGCATGAGCATCCTGGATGCGCCGGGGACGAGTGTTCCTGCAGACGATGAGCAGGGAGGCCGCGGATTTCGTACCATTGGTTCCGGTCCTCCGGGACGCGGTCCCGGGTATCGGGACCGAAGGGCGGTGGCTCAATTGGTAGAGCAGCGGTCTCCAAAACCGCAGGTTGCAGGTTCGAGTCCTGTCCGCCCTGCGCGTCGGCCCGATGGGGTCGACACGGGAAAGGTGTAACGAGGTGGCCCGAAAAGTTATCGACGAGCCGAGCGAGGAGATCGTCGCCAACGCGAAGAAGGAACGCGCCGCGCGGCGCGGTCCCTTCGCGGGCCTCATCCTGTTCCTCAAGCAGGTCGTGGGTGAACTCAAGAAGGTCGTGACGCCGACCCGCCGGGAACTGCTGAGCTACACCGGTGTCGTGCTCGTCTTCGTGGTGATCATGATGGCCCTCGTCTACGGGCTCGACCAGTTGTTCAGCTTCATCGTGATCTTCGTGTTCGGGACACCGGCGGGCGGATAGCCCTCCGGTTCGGCATCCTCGTCGGACGAGGTGCTGTCGAGTACGAATGCAGAACGGTGCGAACACAGCACGCAACGACGAATCGGACGGCGCAGCCCGCTGCCATCCGATCGAAATCGAAGGAAGAGATCCAAGTGTCTGACAGAAACCGCGACGACATCGACCTGTCGACGGCTGCCGAGCAGTCGAGCGAGGTCGACGAGGCCCAGGAGGGCAACGTCGCCGACGCCGAGATCCACTCCGTCGACGCCGCCGAGCACGAGGCCATCCACGTCGAGTCCGACGAGGACGAGGTCGACGACGAGTCGCGCGCCGCCTTCGACGACATCGAGACGATCGCCGAGACGCCGGACCCCGAGGCGGACGCGATCGTCGACGACGCCCTCGAGATCGACGAGGCCGCCGAGGTCGAGGCCGCCGCCGAGGCGATCGAGGACGAGGACGAGGTCGAGCCGGCCGAGGAGGCCGCCGAGAGCTCCGAGTACGACGACTCCCCGTACACCGGCGAGCCGGTCGACGGCGACGACGATGACGACGACGTGCGTCCGGTCCCCGCGGTCGACGCCGAGGTCGCCGAGGTCTCGGCCGCTCTCGACGACATCATCGAGGCGGAGGACGAGGGCGGCGTCGATGTCGAGCGTCCGGACGACGACGGCGCTGACGCCGTCGTCGAGACCCCGGCGGAGGACGCGGAGGACGCCGCAGAGGTCGACCCCTACGACGCCTTCCGCGCCGAGCTGCGTGCGATGCCGGGCAAGTGGTACGTCATCCACTCCTACGCGGGCTTCGAGCGCCGCGTGAAGGCCAACATCGAGCAGCGCAAGGGCTCGCTCGAGGTCGAGGAGTACATCTACCAGGTCGAGGTCCCGATGGAGGACGTCGTCGAGATCAAGAACGGCCAGCGCAAGATGGTCACGCGCGTCCGGATCCCGGGTTACGTGCTCGTGCGCATGGACCTCAACGAGGACTCGTGGTCGGTCGTGCGTCACACGCCGGGCGTCACGGGCTTCGTCGGCAACTCGCACAACCCGACGCCGCTCCGTTTCGAGGAGGCCTTCAACATGCTGAAGAGCCTCGTCGAGGTCCAGGAGACCGCGCCGGCGAAGTCGGGCGGCCAGAAGGGATCGGCCACGACGTCGCGCGCCATCCCCGCCGAGGTCGACTTCGAGATCGGCGAGACCATCACGATCAAGGAGGGCTCGTTCGCGGGTCTCCCCGGATCGATCAGCGAGATCAAGCCGGAGAGCGGAAAGCTCACCGTGCTCGTCTCCCTGTTCGAGCGCGAGACGCCCGTCGAGCTCAGCTTCGACCAGGTGTCGAAGCTCTGATCCCCTAGCCACCGCTGCCCTCGAGGCATGCGGGAGAGCGCACATCATCCGATGGCGTTCGAACCCATAAAGAAGGAAGAGACATGGCACCGAAGAAGAAGGTCACGGGTCTGATTAAGCTTCAGATCAAGGCCGGCGCCGCCAACCCCGCTCCGCCGATCGGACCGGCGCTCGGTCAGCACGGCGTGAACATCATGGAGTTCTGCAAGGCGTACAACGCCGCGACGGAAGCCCAGCGCGGAAACGTCATCCCGGTCGAGATCACCGTGTACGAGGACCGCTCGTTCACGTTCATTCTCAAGACCCCGCCGGCCGCCGAGCTCATCAAGAAGGCCGCGGGCGTCGGCAAGGGGTCCTCGACCCCGCACACGGTGAAGGTCGCGAAGCTCACGCAGGCTCAGGTCCGCGAGATCGCCGAGACCAAGCAGCCCGACCTCAACGCGAACGACATCGACGCTGCGGCGAAGATCATCGCCGGCACCGCCCGCTCCATGGGCATCACCGTCGAGGGCTGACGCTCACCACACCCCCGCTCGGCCCTCGGGGTCGAGTACTGAAAATCGTGGCAGCGCCGGCCAGGCGCAGATGACCACATTCTCACAGGAGAAAAAAATGGCACAGAAGTCAAAGGCCTACCGGGCCGCGGCCGAGAAGATCGAAGAGGGCAAGCTGTACTCGCCCTCCGAGGCTGTCGCTCTCGCCCAGGAGACCGGTTCGTCCAAGTTCAACAGCACCGTCGAGGTCGCCCTCAAGCTCGGTGTCGACCCCCGTAAGGCGGACCAGATGGTCCGCGGCACCGTCATCCTGCCTCACGGCACGGGCAAGACCGCCCGCGTCATCGTCTTCGCGACGGGACCGGCCGCCGAGGCCGCGATCGCCGCGGGAGCCGACGAGGTCGGTGGCGACGAGCTCATCGAGAAGGTCGCGGGCGGCTACACCGCGTTCGACTCGGCCGTCTCGACGCCGGAGCTCATGGGTAAGGT
>CAKTZW010000118.1 GCA_934636065.1 uncultured Labedella sp. | reverse complement strand
GAGCATCACAGCGCGCCCACACGGGTGACGCGGACGACCGCGACGCCCTCCTCCTCCGAGGCGGCGAGGTCGACCTCGGCGAAGATGCGCCAGTCGTGGTCGCCCTCGGGATCGTCGAGGATCTGCTGCACGAGCCACACGCCCTCGTCCGGGCGCTCGTCCACGACGAACATGCGCGAGCTGCGCGCGTCGGGTCCCGTCCCGATCGAGTCGTGCTGCTCGTAGTACGCGTCGAGCGCGTCGCCCCACTGGGCGAGACCGAAGCCCGACGGGCCATCGAGCTCCACGAGCCCCGCGTCGTCCTCGAGAGCGGCGAGCTGGACGCGCCGCCACAGCTCGTTCCGCACGAGAACGGTGAAGGCGCGCCGGTTCCGCAGGATGCTCGGCGGGGGCGGCGGCGCGACGGGCGCCTCGGGGTCGATCGTGGGATTGACGAGGCTCTCCCACTCGTCGAGCAGGCTCGAGTCCACCTGCCGGACGAGCTCGCCGAGCCACTCCACGATGTCGAGCAGCTCCTCGCTCTTGAGCTCCTCCGGCACCGAATGGCGGAGCGCGCGGTAGGCGTCGCCCAGGTAGCGCAGCACGAGGCCCTCGGTGCGGCTCAGCTGGTAGAAGGACACGAACTCGCCGAAGGTCATGGCCCGTTCGGCCATGTCGCGCACGACGGACTTGGGCTTGAGTTCGTAGTCGCGGACCCACGGCTGCGTCTCCGCGAACGTCTCGAAGGCCGCGCCCAGCAGCTCCTCGAGCGGCTTCGGGTACGTCACCTCCTCCAGCAGCTCCATGCGCTCGTCGTACTCGATCCCCTCGGCCTTCATCGCGCCGACCGCCTCGCCGCGAGCGCGATACTCCTGCTGCGAGAGAACGGGCCTCGGGTTGTCGAGGGTCGCCTCGATGACGCTCACGACGTCGAGGGCGTACTCGGGCGAGGCCGGGTCGAGCAGGTCGAGAGCCGCGAGGGCGAACGGCGACAGCGGCTGGTTGAGGGCGAAGTCGTGCTGGAGCGGAGCGGTCAGTCGGATGATCGGGCGGAGCGGGGTGCCGTCCTCGGCGACCTCGCCCCGCACGATCTCGACCACCTCGGCGGTGACGAGTGTGCGGAAGATCTCGATCGCCCGACGAGCGAGCGCGAACGTCCGCGCGCGCGGTTCGTGGCTCGAGAACACCAGGTCGCGGACGTCCGAGAGGGCGTCACCACCGCGCGAGATGATGCTCATGAGCATCGACGCCGTCATCTGCATGCGGCTCGTGAGCGGCTCGGGCTCGGCGGCGAGGAGCTTCTCGAAGCTCGCCTCCCCCCACGACACGAAGCCCTCCGGCGCCTTCTTGCGGATGATCTTCCGCTTCTTCTTCGGGTCGTCACCGGCCTTCTCGATCGCGCGCGCGTTCTCGATCTCGTGCTCCGGCGCCTCGACGGCGACGTACCCGGCCGTGTCGAAACCGGCGCGGCCGGCACGCCCGGCGAGCTGGTGGAACTCGCGAGCGGTCAGCTGGCGCATCTTCGTGCCGTCGAACTTGGTGAGCGCGGTCAGGAGGACGGTGCGGATCGGCACATTGATGCCGACGCCGAGCGTGTCCGTTCCGCAGATGACGCGCAGCAGCCCGCGACCGGCGAGCTGCTCCACGAGCCGGCGGTACTTCGGCAGCATGCCGGCGTGGTGCACGCCGATGCCGGAGCGCACGAGGCGGCTGAGCTGGGAGCCGAACGTCGTCGTGAAGCGGAAGTCGCCGATCGCGTCAGCTATCTCGTCCCGCGCCTCCCGCGAGAGCATCTTGATGCTCGTGAGCGCCTGAGCGCGCTCCATCGCCGCAGCCTGCGAGAAGTGCACGATGTAGACGGGCGCCTTGTCGGTGTGCAGGAGCTCCTCGACGGTCTCATGGATCGGCGTGCGTTCGTAGGAGTGGAACAGGGGGACCGGGCGGACGACGCCCGTGACCTTCGCGACGGGGCGGCCGGTGCGGCGCTCGAGGTCGTCGGCGATCTCGGTGACGTCCCCGAGCGTCCCCGACATGAGCACGAAGCGTGCGCGGGGGAGGGTGAGGAGGGGCACCTGCCACGCCCAGCCCCGATCGGGGTCGGCGTAGTAGTGGAACTCGTCCATGATGACCACGTCGACGAGCGCCTCCTCGCCGTGGCGCAACGCGAGGTTCGCGAGGATCTCGGCCGTGCAGCAGATGATTGGGGCGTCGGCGTTCACGGAGGTGTCGCCCGTGACCATGCCGACGTTCTCCGCGCCGAACACGTCGACGAGCTGGAAGAACTTCTCGCTCACGAGTGCCTTGATGGGCGCCGTGTAGTAGCTGACCTCGCCGCGGGCGGCCGCGACGGCGTGCGCGGCGATCGCGACGAGCGACTTCCCGCTGCCCGTCGGCGTGGACAGGACGACATTCGCACCCGTGACGATCTCGAGGACCGCCTCCTCCTGCGCCGGGTAGAGGGTCGTGCCGCGCTCCTCCGCCCACTCCGCGAACGCTGTGTACGCGGCGTCCGGATCGTCGGCCGACGGCATGCGTTCGAGGAGGGAGGTCACCCTACGACGCTAGTCGCTCCCCTCCACCCTCGTGAGGTGTCGCGTTTCGTTCCTTCCAGGGGCGGGATGGGACCGAAAGGCGACACCTCACGGAGTGTGGAGGGGGCGTGGCACCGAGAAGACGGTGTCGACGCCGGGGGAGAAGAGGACCGAGTCCCACGCGTCCCCGTCGAACTCGTCGGGACGTGCTCCGCGCGGCAGCAGCGGCGCGACGGCCGCCGCGTTCACCCGCCAGTGCAGGAAGGTGACGTCGCTCCAGCGCTGGGAGAGGATCCGTCTGCCCGGCAGCGGCCGGGCGGACGGCGCGATCGGTTCCGCCGGCGCGATCGGTTCCGCCGGCGTGGGATCGGTCATGCGGCCCCGTCGTCGTCATCGGGGATGTGCCCGCCCCGCTGATCGCGGATCGAGCGGAACGTCAGGGTGAGGGCGATCCCGACGAGTGGCACGGCGAGGAGGAGGATCGGCCACCAGGTGAAGCCGAAGGCGAGACACACTCCGACGCCGACGCTTCCGATCAACAGCGCCGCAAGCCACGCGAGGAGGCCCCACGACCGGGTGCGCTCGAAGGGCTCCATCTCCTGCATGCACCGAGTCTTGCGGGGTGGCGGCGCTCGGGCAACCGTGTCCCCCGCGCGAGGAATCCGGAGACGCTGCTCGAACCGGCGGCGCCCTCCTCGGTATGGTCGGAGGATGGGCACGCTCCTCCGCTCGACGGCTTCCGCGCTGACCGCACTGGTGGCGGCAGTCGCCCTTGTCGGCTGCGGCCTCTCGATCCCCGCCGACCCCGACGGCACCCTCGATCGCGTCACCGGCGGGACCCTGCGCGTCGGCGTCGCGGAGAGCGCGCCATGGACGGAGACGGACGGCGCCGGTGCCCCCGAGGGCACCGAGGTGGACCTCGTGGAGGAGTTCGCCGAGAACCTCGGCGCGGACATCGAGTGGACGGAGGGCGGTGAGGCCGACCTCGCGTACGCGCTCGAACGGCGGCAGCTCGACCTCGTGATCGGCGGCTTCACCGACACGACGCCGTGGACGTCGAAGGCCGCGATGACGCAGCCGTACGCCGAGTCGGTGAACCCCGAGGGGAAGACGGCGAAGCACGTGATGCTCACCCCGATGGGGGAGAACGCGTTCCTCGTCGAGCTCGAACGGTTCCTGCTCGAGGGCGAGGGGGAACAGACGTGAGGCTGAAGGCGAAGACCCGTTTCGGGCGGACCGAGTTGCCCGAGCGGCAGGCGGAGGTGCTGCGCGCCTCCATCCGCATCGAGTGGGCGACGCTCGTCTTCCTCGTGATCACGATCGCCCTCGTGTACCTCGTGCTCGGCAACTCGCAGGCGATGAAGGCGGCGTGGATCGAGGACATGCTCTCGCTGGCACCGCCACTCGCCTTCCTCATCGCCGTCCGCATCGTCAACCGCCGCCCGACGATGCGGAACCCGTACGGCTTCCATCGCTCCGTCGGCGTCGCGCATCTCGTCGCCGGCGTCGCCCTCTTCACCATGGGCGCCTACCTGATCGTGGACTCGGCGGCCGGTCTCATCGCAGGGGAGCATCCGCCGATCGGCTCGGTCGAGCTCTTCGGCAACGTCGTGTGGCTCGGCTGGCTGATGATGGGCGTGATGGCGCTCACCATCCCGCTGCCGATCTACTTCGGGCGGCGGAAGATGGCCCTCGCGAAGGAGCTCCACGACAAGGTCCTCTACGCGGACGCCGACATGAACAAGGCCGACTGGCAGACGGCCGCGGGGTCGATCGTCGGCGTCGCGGGGATCGGTCTCGGACTCTGGTGGCTCGACGGCGCGGCCGCGATCTTCATCGCCGCGAGCATCACGTGGGACGGCGTCAAGAACGTGCGCGCGGCCATCACCGATCTCATGGACTCGCGAGCGACGACGTTCGACGACGGCAAGCCGCATCCGCTCGGCCGCCAGGTCACCGACCGCCTGCGGTCGCTGAGGTGGGTGGAGGACGCAGGGGTCCGCATGCGGGACCAGGGCCACGTCTTCCACGCCGAGGCCTTCGTCGTGCCGCGGCGCGGGAAGGTGTCGCTCGACGACCTCACGGCGGCGCGCGACGCGCTCATCGCTCTCGACTGGAAGCTCCAGGACGTCGTCGTCATCCCGGTGGACGAGCTGCCCGAGGAGGTCGGCGGGTCCCGGAGCGGCCGCCAGTCGGAGCGGAACCGCTAGACCTCAGTGCTCGTTCTTCGGGGACTGAAGCGGATTGCCGCTCGGCGGGCCGAAGAGGAGCACGAGTTCGGCGGGGGTGTCCGACTCGTTGACGGCGCCGTGCGGGCGCCCGGCCGGAACGTACACCGCGTCTCCGGAGCGGAGGGTCTCCCGTTCATCGTCCACGGTGATGACGATCTCGCCCGAGATGACGATGTACATCTCGTCCTCGCTGTCGGGAGAGCAGCTGGCGTCGTCGCCCTCGAGGTGGAGGTGCTCGCCCTCCGACGCTCCCGGTTCGAGGTGGTAGAGCATCACGGATGTCTGCAGCTTCGTGAGGTGACGGAAGTACCACTCGATGCCGACCTGGTCGCGACCGGCGTAGAGCGACCAGTCGTGGTGATCCTCGCCGCGGCGCTGCACGATCACGATCGGGCCTCCGATCGAGTCGTGACGTGTTCGGAGGACGGGGATCTGGTCGTCATGGTGTCCACTCTGGCGAGTGACGTGGCGGTGGGTCGCAAACCGGCCGCTGGTCCGCAATCCGATCGCGGACGGTTTGAGATTCCCTCGCGAGGCGATGACTCGCGAGGGCGGAAAGGGTAGCGTTCGGTCATGGTGGACCGAGACGCGATGGCGCGGGCGCACGACCTCTTCGATCCGATCGCGCAGGAGCACCTCAGGCTGCCCGACACCGACATCGGTCCGATGTTCGGCACCGAGGGGCTGCGGGTGCGCGGCAAGGTGTACGCGTTCGTCGCGCACGAGGGCGCCGTCGTGGTGAAGATCCCGAGCGGCCGGATCGACGAGCTCGTCGCGGAGGGCGCCGGGGAGCGGATGCGGATGCGCGGCAACGACCTGCGCGAGTGGATCGAGCTCTCCCCGGCGCTCGGTGCCGAGCGCTGGCGCTCCGTGATCGATGAGGCGCGCGCCTTCGTCGAGTCGATCACTCCCCGGACGGAGTGACGGTCGCATCGTGATGTCTTGATAGGCAAGTGACGGCTTGCCTATACTCGGGGCATGGCCGACGTCTTCAAGGCGCTCGCCGATGCGACCCGCCGGGTCATCCTCGACGAGTTGAGCGATCGCGAGGAGCAGACGCTCTTCGAGCTCTGCTCGCGGCTCGCCATGCGTCACGGCGTGAGCTCCTCGCGCCAGGCGATCTCGCAGCATCTCGACATCCTCGAGGCCGCCGGTCTCGTCCATCGCGAGAAGCGGGGTCGCTACACGTTCCACACCATCGATACCGGCCCGCTCGCGCAGATCGCCGAGCGTTGGCCCGACAGGAAGGCGCCGCAATGAAGCTCCAAGCCGTCTCGATCTTCGTCGACGACCAGCAGAAGGCTCTCGACTTCTACGGGGGCGTGCTCGGCTTCCAGACCGCAGCGGACGTCCCGGTGGGGGAGCACCGCTGGCTCACCGTCGTCTCCGCGCAGAGCCCGGACGGCGTGGAGCTCGTGCTCGAGCCCGACCGGCAGCACGACGGTGGCGCCATCGTCGCGCTCGAAGAC
>CAKTZW010000117.1 GCA_934636065.1 uncultured Labedella sp. | reverse complement strand
GGGAGCTCCTGCCCGCGGCCTCGGCCCTCGGCGGAGTGAGCATGGGGGTCGCGGTGACCGTCGGGCCGGCCGTTGCGGGCGTGCTCGTCGCGTCCGTCGGATTCGGGTGGACCTACACGATCGACGTCATCCTCTTCAGCGCGGCCTTCCTCGGGATCGTGACGCTGCCGCCGATCCGGCCGGAGGGCGAGACGCACCGACCGGGGCTCGAGTCCATCCGCACCGGCCTCCGATTCCTCCGCGGCGCCCCGAGCGTGCGGATGTCGTTCATCGTCGACATCATCGCGATGACGTTCGGGCGTCCGCACGCGCTCTTCCCGGCCGTCGGCGCTCTCGTCATCGGCGGGGGCGCCGTGACCGTCGGCATCCTCACGGCGGCCGGCGCCGTGGGCACGCTCGTGTGCAGCCTGTTCTCCGGGCGCCTCGGCCTCGTCCGGAGGCACGGGATCGCGATCGGGTGGGCGATCGCCGTCTACGGTGCGTTCGTCGCGGGCTTCGGCGGCGTGCTCGCCTTCCTCGTCCTCTCGGGTTCGGCGCGTACGACGACCTCGATCGCGGGCGCCGACCTCGTCGCGCTCGCCGTTGCCGCCGTGCTCCTCGCCGGGACCGGGGCCTCCGACAACGTCAGCGCCATCTTCCGCAGCACGATGCTGCAGACCGCGGTGCCGGACAACATGCGGGGCCGGCTGCAGGGCATCTTCACCGTCGTGGTGACGGGCGGGCCGCGCATCGGCGACCTCTACGTCGGAGCGGCCGCGCTCGTCGTCAGCGTGTGGGTCCCGCCGCTGCTCGGCGGGCTCCTCATCATCGCCCTCATCGCCCTGTGCCTGCGCGTCACGCCGAGCTTCCGTCACTACGACGCGGCCGATCCCACTCCCTAGATCAGGAGGCAATCCCGTTCCGATCGGCGTCGGCGGTCCTAACGTCGAGGGATGGAGTGGTTCGCGGCCGGCGATTACGAGCTCGCCCGGGAGGTCTTGCAGCGCGGCATCGCGGTCGTCTTCGTCGTCGCGTTCCTGTCGACGGCCGCGCAGTTCCGTGTGCTCCTCGGCGAGCGCGGCCTCCTTCCGGTCCCCGCATTCATCGCGCGCACGACCTGGGCGAGGGCGCCGAGCCTCTTCCGGTTCCGGTACTCCGATCGGCTCCTGCTCGTCGTCGCCGTGACGGGCACGGTCGTCGCCCTCTCCCTCGTCGCGGGACTCCCGCAGGCGGGTCCACCGTGGCTGCCGATGCTCGCGTTCCTGCTGGTCTGGGCGCTCTACCAGTCGATCGTCAACGTGGGGCAGACGTTCTACGGCTTCGGGTGGGAGACCCTCCTGCTGGAGGCGGGCTTCCTCGCGGCGTTCCTCGGCTCGCGCGAGGCTCCGCCGCCGCTCCCGGTCATGGTCCTGTTCTGGTGGCTCGTGTTCCGACTCGAGTTCGGGGCCGGCATGATCAAGATGCGCGGCGACGCGTCCTGGCGCGACCTGACGGCGTTGTACTACCACCACGAGACGCAGCCGATGCCGAATCCGCTCAGCCGGTCCGCTCACCTGCTCCCGAGGTGGTTCCACCGATTCGAGGTGCTCGCCAATCACGTGTCGCAGCTCGTGGTCCCGTTCCTCCTCTTCGTCCCCGGACCGGTGGGCTCGATCGCCGGGCTCGTGGTCGTCGTGACGCAGGCCTGGCTCGTGCTCACGGGCAACTTCGCGTGGCTCAACGTGCTCACGATGATCCTCGGCTTCAGCGCCGTCGCGGATCCGTCGTGGTTCGACCCGGGACCTACCGCTGGGGCCTCGCCCGTCTGGTTCGTCGTGATCGTCCTCGCGGTGAGCGCCGGACTCGTCGTCCTGAGCTGGCGGCCGTTGCGCAATCTGTTCTCGCGGCACCAGCTCATGAACGCGAGTTTCGACCCCCTGCATCTCGTCAACGCCTACGGGGCGTTCGGAAGCGTCACGACGGAGCGCCTCGAGGTGATCGTGGAGGGCACTCTGGAGCCGACCGCCGACGCGGGGTGGCGCGAGTACGAGTTCCGCGGCAAGCCCGGCGATCCGGCCCGGCGGCCCCGCCAGTTCGCCCCGTACCACCTCCGGCTCGACTGGCTGATGTGGTTCCTCGCGCTCGGCCGACTGGAGCACTGGTTCCTCGTCTTCCTCGTCCGTTTGCTCGAGGCCGACCGAGCCACGCTGCGACTCCTGCGCGTCGACCCCTTCGGCGGTCGGTCGCCGGCCCGGGTGCGCGCGCGGCTGTTCCACTACCGCTTCGCCACGCGGGAGGAGCGTCGACGGACGGGTCTGTGGTGGATCCGGGAGCCGCTCGGTGACCTGATCTCCCCGGTGAGCCTCGACCGGCTCGGCGACGGGACGACACGCCGCCGCTGAGCTTGCGGGCGTTGCCGCGACGGAGCACGATCGAACACATGTTCGAAGACTCCTCCCGCGACGGTGACGGGTGCCCCGCGCGACTGGCCGCGGGCCGGTCGTGCGGCCTCCCCAGTGGCGGGG
The DNA here is from genome assembly GCA_934636065.1 of uncultured Labedella sp. Taxonomy (GTDB): domain Bacteria; phylum Actinomycetota; class Actinomycetes; order Actinomycetales; family Microbacteriaceae; genus Labedella. The sequence goes on along the minus strand of CAKTZW010000117.1, from coordinate 3,732 downwards.
CCCCGATCGGACTGTGCGACGCGCACGCCGCCGTGGTCGCCGAGTGGTCCGAGGCGGAGTACGGCCGATCGGACGTCCTGCCGTCCCCGTGCGTCGCCTGCGGGTCCCGGCTCGGCGTTCGGTTCCCCTCCGGCTGGTCGTGCGCCGTCTGCGAGTGGCGCGTGGGCGACGTCCCCGACGGGGAGATCCCTCCCCCGCGCGTCGACGTCGTCTACTACATCCGCTTCGACGAGCGCATCAAGATCGGGACCACCGCGAATCCGCGACAGCGGTTGTCGCGACTCTGGCACGACGGCGTGCTCGCCTTCGAACGCGGCGATCGCCTCGTCGAGCACCGCCGGCACGAGGAGTTCGGGAGGGACAGGCTGGGCCGCTCGGAGTGGTTCTCCCCCTCGCCCGCGCTGCTCCACCACATCGACGCTCTCGCCGCCGGAGTCGACGACCCGTGGGCCCGCTACGCCCGGTGGACGAGCGAGGCGGTCGCCCTGCGCGGGTGACGGTATGGACCCGCGGCGTGGCCGACATCGTGCCTTACGCCGCGATCGCCTCGTCCGCCATCCCTCGATTCCCGGGACGGCGTTCTGTCAGGGTGGGCGGCATGTCCTACATCCGATTGATCCTCCCCGATGAGAACGACGTGAGCTTCGAGGGCGTCGTGCCACCGGACACGTACACGACCAACAACGGCGAGTACGTCCTCGTCGGCGTGAGCGAGAGCGTCGAGTCCTCCGACGACGCCGCTGGACACCACGAGGTCGCCGTGACGCACGCGTTCTACGAGCGGACGCCGACCGTCTGACGCGGTCAGTCCGATCCGAGGTCGTCACCGTCGTCCTCGCCGTGAGCGGCAACGGCTACAACGGCACGGGACCGATCACCTTCGCGCTCCGCGACGGCTTCATCCGGAGCGTGACGATCGCCTGACGGGTTGGCGCCGCCCGGCCCCGAAATGTGGGCCCTACCGGGCTCGAACCGATGACATCCACGGTGTAAACGTGGCGCTCTACCAACTGAGCTAAAGGCCCTCGCGCACGAGGCGCTCGACCATGCTAGCGCCTCACGTGACGACGTTTTGTCCCGCGCCGTCGCCGCCTGCCAGTGTGGGGGCATGACGCTCCGCCACACCCTGCTCGCCCTCCTCGTCGTGGTGCTGTGGGGGGCGAACTTCGTCATCATCGACGAGGGGCTCGAGGGGGTGCCGCCCCTCCTGTTCCTCGCGCTGCGCTTCGTGCTCGTCGCGCTGCCCGCCGTGTTCTTCGTGAAGCCGCCGAAGGCGCCGATCCGCGTGGTGGTCGCGATCGGCGCGTTCATGAGCCTCGGGCAGTTCTCCCTCCTCTACGTCGCCCTGCACCTCGGCATGCCGGCCGGACTCGCCTCCCTGCTCCTCCAGGTGCAGGTCATCTTCACGGTGCTCATCGCCGCATTCGCGCTCAAGGAACGTCCCACGCGACGACAGATCGTCGGCGTCGTGATCGGGACCGTGGGTCTCGGCGTCGTCATCGGGGGGCAGGCCGGGAGCGTGGCGCTCGTGCCCGCGTTCGTGCTCCTCGGGGCCGCGCTGTCCTGGGCGATCGGCAACGTCATCACCCGCTCCGCCCGGGTGTCCTCGGGCCTCTCGATCGTGGTCTGGTCCGCCCTCGTCGTGCCCATACCGAGCTTCCTGCTCGCCCTCGCCGTCGAGAGCCCCGCCGTCGTGTTCGACGCGCTCGCAAGCCTGTCGCTCGTCGCGATCCTCTCGACCGCGTACACGGCCGTCGCGGCCTCGCTCATCGGCTACGGCATCTGGAACTCGCTCATGGCGATCTATCCCGCGAGCCGGGTCGCGCCGTTCACGCTCCTCGTCCCGATCATCGGTCTCCTCGCCGCCTGGCTCGTGCAGGGCGAGGTCCCGACGGTGCTCGAACTCGTGGGCGGGGTGATCATGCTCGCGGGAATCGCCGCGGCCGTGCTGGCACCGCGACGGCGCCGGGATGCGGAGCCCGCGCCCGTGATGCGTCCGGAGACGTCGGGGTAGGGCGCCTCGGACACCGGACAGGTCGCGTCTCGCGGATGGTGCCCTTCGACAGGCTCAGGGACCGATTCGTCCGGCCGCTGAGCCTGTCGAAGCGTCGACGGGCTCAGGGACCGTTGGTTGGTCAGGCGGGGACGCGCTGCAGCTCGCGCAGGGCGGTCCGGTACGCGGAGATGTCGCGCGCCTCGCCCGGCGCCGTGATGAAGCTCGCGCGGATGATGCCGTCGACGTCGATGAGGAACGTCGCGCGATTCGCCTGTCCGCGCTCCGGGAGGAACACGCCGTACTCCTTCGCGACCTGACCGTGCGGCCAGAAGTCGGCGAGCAGACGGAACGGGAACTTCTCTCGATCGGCCCAGGCACGCAGCGAGAAGGTCGAGTCCACCGAGATCGCGAGCAGCTCGACGCCGACGTCGGCGAACATGCCGAGGTTCTCGCTCAGCGCGCACATCTCGTTCGTGCAGATGCCGGAGAACGCAAGCGGCACGAACACCACGGCGACGGGGCGCTTGCCGCGGAACGACGAGAGACGCACCGACTCCCCGTACTGATCGATGAGTTCGAAGTCGGGAGCCCGAGTGTCGTTCTCGAGTGCCATCGTCCTCGCCTTTCCTCGCGCCGCGCATTCCCGTCGCAGTCGCTGGCGGGCTCGGTGAGCCATCCTAGCCTCGCCGACGGGCCCCGGTACGTGACGCGCGGGCAGCGGCGACTGGGTAGGCTGGAACCGAAGGGCGCGCCCCCATGATGTGGGCGGCGCCGTACGGCGGGTCCACCCGCTCAACCCGGCACGATCTGCCCCACACAGAAAGGTCGACGGTGACTGTTCACGATCAGGACCCGTACTCGGTAGGCCACAACGATTCCGATCCGGAAGAGACGGCCGAATGGCAGGAGTCGCTCTCGCAGCTCGTGGAGGCCCGCGGCAGCGGTCGCGCCCGCGAGATCATGCTGAGCCTGCTGAAGAAGTCGAAAGAGCTCCACCTCGGGGTTCCGATGGTGCCCACCACCGACTACATCAACACGATCGCGCCGGAGAACGAGCCGGAGTTCCCGGGCGACGAGGAGCTCGAGCGCAGGTACCGGGCGTGGATCCGCTGGAACGCCGCCATCACCGTGCATCGCGCGCAGCGCCCCGGGATCGGCGTCGGCGGCCACATCTCGACCTATGCGTCCTCGGCCGCACTCTACGAGGTCGGCTTCAACCACTTCTTCCGCGGCCAGGACCACCCGGGCGGCGGAGACCAGATCTTCATCCAGGGCCACGCCTCGCCCGGCACCTACGCGCGCGCCTTCCTCGAGGGCCGGCTCTCCGCCGAGCAGCTCGACGGCTTCCGCCAGGAGAAGTCCCACCAGGCCGGCGGGCTGTCCTCGTACCCGCACCCGCGGCTCATGCCGTCGTTCTGGCAGTTCCCGACCGTGTCGATGGGACTCGGCCCGATCAACGCGATCTACCAGGCCCAGCTCAACAAGTACCTGACCAACCGCGGCATCAAGGACGCGTCGGACCAGCAGGTCTGGGCGTTCCTCGGCGACGGCGAGATGGACGAGGTCGAGAGCCGCGGTCAGCTGCAGGTGGCGGCGAACGAGGGCCTCGACAACCTCAACTTCGTGATCAACTGCAACCTGCAGCGCCTCGACGGACCCGTCCGCGGCAACGGCAAGATCATCCAGGAGCTCGAGAGCTTCTTCCGCGGCGCCGGCTGGAACGTCATCAAGGTCAT
>CAKTZW010000116.1 GCA_934636065.1 uncultured Labedella sp. | reverse complement strand
GGCGAGGACGTGCTGAGGTCGACGATCACCTGGCCGTCGTGCACGGCGTCGAGGAATCCGCCGGCGTAGACGATGGCCTCGACCACGCGGCTGTCGGGAAGTGACAGCAGGACGACGTCGCTCGCCGCGACGACGTCGACGACGCTCCCCGCCGCCTCGGCGCCCGCTTCCGCGATGGACTCAGCGCGGGTGTCGAACCCGAGCACCGCGACGCCGTCGTTCGTGATGCAGCGGGCCATCCGCCCGCCCATGTTGCCGAGTCCGATGAACCCGATGCCCGGCGTACCGTCGTTCGCCTCCGTCATGATGCGCTCCCCTCGTTCTCCCGGCCGGTCGCGCTGCCGCGCCAGCCCTCTCCGTACAATCCGTCGTCGACGCCCGTGGGGTCCCACGCGCCCGCGCCACCGGACGGGCGGACGGTGTTGACGATCGACGCGCCGCCGTCCGCGCTCACGATCTCGCCCGTCGTGTAGGCGGCGTCGTCGCTCAGGAGGAAGGCGACGACGCCCGCGATGTCCTCCGGTGTGCCCGCACGACGCAGCGGCGTCGTGGAGGCGCGCGCCCTCATGTCGTTGCCGCCGCCCGTCGTCGTCGCGGCCGCCGCGAACAGCTCGGTCGGCACGATGCCCGGTGCGACGGCATTGACGCGGATGCCGAGCGGCCCGCCGTAGACGGCACCGCCGTGGACGAGTCCCGTGACGGCGTGCTTCGAGGTCTGATACGGCAGCAGGTCGGCGGAGCCGCGCAGGCTCGCGATGGACGCCGTGAAGGCGATCGCGCCGGGCACGAGCGATCCTGCGGCCTCCGACCGGTCGCGATAGTGGCGGAGGGCCGCTCGCATGCCGAGGAACTGGCCGCGGACGTTCACGGCCATGACGCGTTCGAAGTCGTCGACGGGGAGGTCGGGGATGGGAGCGAAGCTGCCGAAGATCCCGGCGTTGAGGTGGAACACGTCGATGCGTCCGAACGCTGCGATGCCGGCCTCCATGTACCCGTCGACGGCGGCCTCGTCCGAGACGTCGGCGGTCACGGCGATGCCCGCGGTCGGCAGGTCCGCGACGACCCACTCGACGGCGTCCGCGTTGACATCGACCGCGACGACGTGCGCGCCCTCGCTCGCGAGGCGCACGGCCGATGCGCGGCCGAGCCCGCTGCCCGCGCCCGTGACGACCGCGACGGCGCCCTCGAAGCGGCGGGTCCTGCTGGTGGGTTCGGTCATGCTGTCGTCTCCTTCGTCGAGTGCGGTGCGACTGTCGTCCCGGCACCGCCGATCGTCGCGGCGAACCCCGCGAGCGGGCCGTCGGTCACGGGGGTGAAGCGGTTGAGGGTGTCGGGATCGTGCCCGGGGACGACGTGGGCGACCTCCCCCGTCGCGACGAGCTCGGTGATGAGATCGAAGCCGCGGTACATCGCGGGGAGGTCGGCGACGAACGCGAACGGGATGTCGTCCTCGTACTCCTCGTAGTAGTGGACGGCATCGGAGGCGAGCAGGACGCGGCCGTCGGCGGTGTCGACGAAGACGACGCTCTGTCCCGGCGTGTGACCGCCCACCTCCCGCATCGTGACGCCGGGGGCGATCTCGATCTCGCCCTCGAAGGTGCGCAGCCGGCCCGCGTCGTGCACGGCCCGGAGCGCGTCGAGTTCCGCGTCCTCGACGGAGTGGTGGAACTGCTTCCGCACGGCGAGGGGCGACGTCCAGAACGCGTACTCCGATGCGGCGATCGTCACGGTGGACGAGTCGAAGTGCGCGAGGTTCCCGATGTGGTCGTAGTGCGCGTGCGTCACGAGCACGGGCGGCGCATCCGCTGGCGTGATGCCCAGGTGCGCGAAGGCCTCGGCGGGCTGGATGAGGAACGTGCGGTTGCGGTTGTCGCCCCCGGCCCGCGAGAAGCCCGTGTCGACGACGATCGTGCGCTCGGCATTCCGGACCACCCACACGAAGTAGTCCATGTCGAGCGGCTCGTCCGGTCGCCCGTAGAGGTGGTGGTTGAGATAGATCTCGCTCCGGTGGCCGTGTCTCGTGCCGTACTTCACGATCGTGACCTCGTAGAGCGCGTCCGACTCCGCTGTCGTGTCCGTCACCGCATTCCTTTCCGTGTGCTCCCCCGGCCGCTGCCGGGATGGGGCCGCGCACGCCCTGAGGGGTGGGCGCACGCGGCCGGCTCATCCGTCTCGTCGCACTATCGCACGAGTACGTCATCCGCCTCCGCGGCGTGGTGCTCCGCCGAGATGTCGCGACCGGCCGTCTCCGGCAGCCACTTCCACACGACGGGCAGCGCGAGCAGCGCGACGAGCACCATGTATCCGGCGGGCGCCACGGCGCTCCCGGTCGCTCCCGCGATCCACGTCGCGATGAAGGGGCCCGGACCGGCGATGAATGCGAGGGCGAAGTTGAAGCCGATCGCGCTCGCACTCGAACGGCTCGACGCGGGGAAGAGTTCGACGAGCATCACGACGGTCGTGACGCTCACGAGGCACTGCGCCATCGACAGCAGCACGATGCCGAGCACCACCGCGGCACCGTTGCCGCCTGACATGAGCATGAACACCGGGATCGGGATCACCACGTACGCTGCCGTTCCGGCGATGTTGAGCTTGCGACGGCCGAACCGGTCGCTGAGTGCCCCCGCGATGGGGCACAGGATCATGTAGACGGTGAGGCCGATGGCGCTCATGGTCAGCGCCGGTCCGCGCTCGATCATGAGGGTCGTCGTGAGGTAGTTCACGACGTACGTGGCGAGGTAGTAGAAGCCGAGACCCTGCACGGCCGCGATCGCGAGCGTGAGGAGGATGGGCTTGAGGTTCTTGCGGAAGTGGCCGGTGAGCGGGTTCCTCTTCACCTCGCCCTTCGCCTGAACGTTCTTGTAGACGGGCGTCTCGCCGAGCTTCCAACGGATGTAGAGGCCGATGAGCGCGAGCGGTGCCGCCATGAGGAACGGCACGCGCCAGCCCCAGCTGAGCAGCGCCTCTTCGGAGAGCGTGTTGTTGAGGAAGAGCGCGAAGAGGCTGCCGACGATCGTCGCGAGGGCCGCGGTGCCCGAGATGATGCTCGCGTAGACGCCGCGACGGTGGGTCGGCGTGCTCTCGACGAGGAAGGCGGCCGAGCCGGTCCACTCGCCGCCGGCGGAGAGGCCCTGGAAGCACCGCAGCAGCACGAGGAGGATGGGCGCGAAGACGCCGATGGTCTCGTAGGTCGGGGTGAGACCGATGAGGGTCGTCGCGATTCCCATCGTCAGCACCGAGACGGAGAGCGCGACGCGGCGGCCGTACTTGTCACCGATCGGACCGAGGATGAAGCCGCCGAGCGGGCGCATCACGAAACCGACGGCGAAGACCGCGAGCGAGGAGAGGATCGCCACGAACGGGGAGGTGTCGGGCGGGAAGAACAGCGTGCCGATGATGGCCGCGAAGAAGCCGTAGACGGCGAAGTCGAACCACTCCATGAAATTGCCGATGCCGACGGCGAGACCGACTTTCGCGCGACTCTGATCGGCAGAGCTTGTGGACTGAGCCACGAGTACCTCCTTGTACCGGGACCGGCCCTGGTGGCGGCCGGTGCTCCACGACAGCAAACACGATTGTCAGACAATCTGTCAACAAGACGTCGGATTACGGGTTCGGTGAGCCGATCGAACGGCGCGATTCTGCTCGCGGAGGCGAAACCGTTCACGGGCGGGAGTTGCGCCTGTCGGGCGCATCGTCCTATTGTCAGACAATCGCGGACGGAGCATTCCCCGGACCGCGCTCCGTCGATGATGACACCGGTCCCCCCATCGACGCCCCCGACGTGCCGTGGACAGGAGGCATGAACTCCATGGAGATCACCTCCGACGAGGCCGGGTCGGTCGGCTCGCGCGCCCTCCAGCGGCTCGGCTACTCGTCACCCGAGTCCCGCGTCATCGTCGACCACCTCCTCGACTGCGAGTTTCGGGGACTCACGTACAGCGGCCTCGCGCGCGTCCTCAGCATCGCGGAACGGCTGCGCTCCCGGCCCCGATCCGCGAGACGACCGGAGGTCGTGCGCGACGGCCCCGTCTCCGCGACGATCGACGCTCGCGACGAGATCGGCTACCTCGCGGCGCCGCTCGCGGCAGACCTCGTGCGCGCGAAGGCGCTCGACTCCGGCCTCGCGGCCGTCGCCGTTCGCGACACCTGGTACACCGGCATGCTCTCGTACTACGCCGAACCGCTCGCGGACGCCGGTCTCGTGGTCATCGCCACGTCGAACGCGTCCCCGTGGGTCGCCGTCGCGGGCGGCAGCGACCCGCTCGTCGGCACGAATCCCGTCTGCGTCGCCGTGCCGACCTCCGACCGGTCCGTCGTGTGGGACATCGGCACGTCGGCGATCACGCACGCCGACGTCGTGCTCGCGGCTCGCGAAGGCCGCGCCCTCCCCGCTGGCGTCGCCTTCGACTCCGCCGGCTCACCCACGACGGAACCGGTTCGCGCTCTCGAGGGCGCCCTCGCGCCGTGGGGAGGTCATCGAGGCAGCGGGCTGGCCATGGCCGTCCAGCTGCTCGGCATGCATGCCGGATCGATCGCCGGACCACCGGAGCTGTCGGGGTTCGGGATGTCGATCGTCGCGATGCGCTCCGATCTGTTCGCCGACGCCGGGCACCTCGAACGCGAGGCGACGGCCTTCGCAGACTCGGTCCGGGCCTCCCGTCCGCTCGATCCAACGGCGCCCGTGCGCCTCCCGTTCGATCGCTCCCGCGCGCTCCGAGACGAGCGACGTGCGCGCGGCTTCATTGAGGTGAGCGATGCGGTCCTCGACGCGGTACGCTCACTCGCCGCCGGCCGCGGAGATCCCGGAGTCTGACCTGCGTGGACAGGCTCGACGGGCGACCGTGATCAGGCAGTGTGCGGAAGAGCGGAGGCGTCGGCCTCGGGCACTCGGTCGAGGTCGAGCCCGATTGTGGAGTTCGAGGCGTGCATGAGCGCCTCCAGCCAGCGTTGGTTCAACTCGGGGCGGCGACTGCCACTGAAGGCGAAGTGCAGATGTGCATTGTGGCTGACCCACAGTGCGATCTGCTCCTCGACGCCTCGCCGACGCTCCGAGAACGACAGCAGGAAGTTGTCGCGTCGGCGCACCTTCTGGACGATCACCGTCTGCAGGTGCGCGAGGACGCGGTCCTCGATCTCGAAGGCCGCCCGGCCGTAGTGCAGATGCCCCATGTGTTCCTCTCGATTCGCCCTCGTGTCCGGCGGGTGACCGGGGCGCCCCGGGCTCTCGAGGAGCCCGGGGCGCCGGTCGCTACTAGCGGCGCGTCGAATCGCCGTCGACGCCGCGCGCGGTGCCGTCGTCGTAGTCGATCTCCTCCTTGCGGACGTCTTCCGTGACGTTCTGCTCCTCGGTGACCGTCTCCGTTCCGAGGCGAACGCGTTCCACCGGCACAGTCTCCTTGGCGATCACCGGGCGCTCCTCGGTGAGCACGACCTCGTGCTCCTCCTCGCTGATCTCGGGACCGGACAGGGCATCGCCCACGTTCGCATCGGTGATCGGCTCGCGCTCGAGACGGACCTCCTCGCGCGACACCGGCACCGTGACCGTCTGCTGCTCCGTCACGACGTACTTGCGGAGGCGCGCGCGGCCGGTCTGCACCTTCTCGGTCCCGACGTGGAGGCGCTCCTCGGAGCGGGTCATCGCGTCGTCGGTGTCGGGTCCGGAGGTGTCGTGGCCCGCGCTCGCGACGTGACCGGCGACCGCTGCGTCGTCGTACCCGGCTGCCGTGTCGACTCCACCGGCGGTGTCGTAGCCGGCCTCGCCGTACCCGGCAGAGCCGTTGCCGTAGTAGCTGTACAGCGCGTTCTCGTCCGACTCCTCGAGGGATCCGTCGGCATCGATGCGCGGTGCGTCCTTCACGAAGGCCTTCTCGTACGGGACGCGGAGGCCGTCGCCGGTGTCGTTCGCCTCGTCGATGGGGACGAACGATTCCGACATGCCGAAGAGTCCGGTGTTGACGGACGCCCACGTCGGTGCGCCGGTGTCGGCGTCGATGTAGATCTGACCGACCGTGCCGATCTTGTCGCCGTCGGAGTCGATGACGTCCGCTCCGATGAGGCGGCCGAGGTCCTGTGTGTCGAGCATGGTGATTCCTTTCTGAGGGTCCTGCTGGTGGGTGAGATCTCTCATCGCGTCGTCAGGTGGTCACCTCCCGGGAGTCGACTCAGACTTACACCGTAAGTCCACGCCCGAGCATATCCCGGGGCTCGCGACGTCGGTCAAC
>CAKTZW010000115.1 GCA_934636065.1 uncultured Labedella sp. | reverse complement strand
CGGTGGTCGGCTGACGGCGACTCACGACGGGTCGGTATCGTCGAGCACATGCCCGCGCGTTACCCCACCGCCGTCCTCGCCCACGTGCGCCGGGGCGAGGTCGCCGACGAGCTGCGACTCACCCTCACCACGAACACGGGCCGCGAGCTCGACGAGTGGGTGATCTACGCGCGCGAGTTCGACGCCGCCGCCCGAGCCGACGTGGAGCGCCGTCTCGACGACGCGGGACTCCGGCACGGCGCCTTCGAGGGCAACCCGCGCAGCGGCTGGCGCGCCGTCGTCCAGCCGGTGACCGTCGATCCCGCGGCCGCGACCGACTGACCCGTCACGCGACCCCGAGGTCGCGGGCGACGTGCTCGAACACGACGCGCGCCACCTCGCGGGGCGAACGCTCGTCCGTGTCGATCACGAGCTCGGCGGGCACGTCGGCGATCGCCGACGTCACGCGGTCGAGGTCGGCGAGGTGCCAGTCGAGTGCCGCCGTCCGGCTCACGTCGTAGCGTCCGCGGAGTCGCTGCTCGACGACCGGGCGCGACGCCGTCAGAAGCACGACGCGCACGGGCCGCTCGAACGTGGCCTCATGGCGTTCGATGTCCGACGCCGACTCGAGCACGCCCGCCACGATGGGCGTGCGTGGGCCGGTCTCGCGATAGGTCCGCCACACGGCGGCGATGTTGCGCGCTTCCGTCCGGAGGTTGCGCGGATCGTCCACTGCGGTGGGCCAGGACCGGTGGAACCAGTCGACGTCGAAGAGCGCGAACGGGAGCCCGTGCTCGGCGTAGAGATCCGCGAGGTGATCGAGGGTGGCGCTCTTGCCCACCCCGTAGGAGCCGTTGAGGAAGAGGCAGTCCTCCGCGCTCACGTCGACCAGAACGCACGCGTCGCGCCCAGGAGCCGTGCGATTCCGTCGGGCGAGGAGGCGAAGGCTGTCGGGAGCGTCCGCGAGTCGAACCATGAGGTGCTTGCGACGTCCGGGAACAGCGCGCCGCCCTCGGCGAAGAGATCCCCGAAGGTCTGGTGCGGGCTGAAGCGGGCGCGCAACGTGGCGTCGATTCCGTGCACCGAGAACAGGAGATCCGTCGGGGCGGTGCGCTCGAGGAGGATGTAGTAGGTGATGTTGAAGCGGCCTCCCCCGCCCGTCGTCATCGCGTCGGCGAGGATCGCGAGCGCGCGACGACGCTTGCCACCACGCTGGTAGAGCAGCGTCTGCGGCGTCGCGCCGACCGCATCGGCGGGCTGGAAACCCATCGACTCCGTGAGCCGCCGGTGGAGGAACGCCGTGACCTCATCGAGTCGGCTCGGCTCACCCGTCAGGAGCGCAGCCGGGTAGACCGTCGTCCACAATTCCTCGGGTGTGAGCGAACCCCGAAGCCCCGGGTCGGGGCCGGACCAGGACACGACGCCTACGATCGGGGGCCGGGGTCGTCCCCGGCCGCGGGGGAGACCTGCGATGCCGGCGGCGCGCCACCGGCCACCGAGTCGACGCGGGGCACGTCGGAGGCCGCGGCCCTCGCGGCACGCTCGGCAGCGGCGTCGGCGATCACGTCCCCACGCTCGGAGGTGCGGCCGACGACCCCGACGAGGCCGACGACGCCGAGCACCGCCGCGGGCACGCCGAGCAGAGAGATCTGGGTACCGCGGGCGTCCCGTACCCGATCGCAGGCCGCCTCGGCGACGTCGACCGCGCTGCTCAGTGCCAGCGAGCGCTCGCCGGCCTCGTCGAGCGGCCAGTCGGTCGCGCGACCGTTCGCCGCGTCCGCGATCGACGCGCATGAGATGTCAGCCGACGCCGTCGTGACATCGGCGGCACCGTCGCGTACCTCCACACTCTCCTCGGTGCTCGATCCTCCGAAGAAGAGCACGAGCATCCACCCGAAGAGCCCTGCTGCGGCGAGCAGCGCCGTCCACCGTCGTATCCCCATGCGCACAGCCTATTGACCTCGGCGCGCGAGGCCCAGGGGTGAAGTCCCCACCCGACGCCCGCACCCCAGCCCGCCCGGCCCCGCCCCGCACCCGCCCACGCCCCGCACCCGCGCCCCCACCCGCGCCCCGCACCCCGCACCCGCGCCCCGCGCCCGCGAGCGCGACACCTTCAGCCGAGCGCCACACGAGGTCGTGGCGCTCTCGGCGCGAGGTGTCGCGGTCGGCGGCATCAGCCGTCAGTAGGCGATGACGCCCGTGCGATCGGAGAAGGTCCCGGAGGGACCGTCCGCCGCGACCGTCGCCATCGCGACGATCGCGTCGGTGCCCTCCGTGACCGACTGGTGGCCGGAGTGCCCGTTCAGATCGGTGGCGGTGTACCCCGGGTCGATGACGTTGATGCGCATGTTCGGCAGGTTCTTCGCGTACTGGACCGTGAGGGCGATGACCGCGGCCTTCGAGGCCACGTACGGCACGGCCATGACGTGACCCTCTGCCCGGGAGGTGTCCAGGAGGAAGCGCGGGAAGCCGAGGCCGCTCGCGACGTTGACGATCACCGGGTTCGCGGAGCCTGCGAGCAGCGGGAGCGCCGCCTGCGATACCCGGACGATCCCCGTGACGTTCGTCGCGAACACTTCGTCGTTCGCGCGCGGTGTGAGGTCGTCGACCGAGGCCGAGGTCCCGGCGATGCCGGCGTTGTTGACGAGGACGTCGAGTGCGGGGAGTTGCGCGATGGCGGCGGTGACCGACGCGTCGTCCGTCACGTCGAGCTGCAGAGCGTGCGCGCCGAGCTCCCGGGCGGCATCGCCCGCGCCGAGATCCCGCATCCCGGCATAGACGGTGTGACCAGCGGCGAGGAGGCGGCGGGCGGTTTCGAGTCCGAGACCCTTGTTGGCCCCGGTGATGAGTGTTGTTGTCATGGCTCGACTCTGAGGTCGCGGCGCGCAACGCCCCAGGTAACGGTCGACGGTGGGATCGGCGGTACCACCCGCGCTGATCCGGCCACGCGCATACTGGCTGCATGAGTGAGTTCGCGACGGTCCTGCGCGCGTGGCGCGACCGCGTCACGCCGCAGCAGGTCGGCATGCCCGCGGGAGCCGGGCGACGCACGAGCGGACTCCGCCGCGAGGAGCTCGCGGCGCTCGCCGGCGTGAGCGTCGACTACATCGTCCGACTCGAACAGGGGCGCGCGACGAATCCCTCGGCGCAGACCCTCACGGCCCTCGCCCGCGCCCTCCGACTCGACGAGGAGGAGCGCGACCACCTCTTCCGCGTCGCCGGGGCGCCCATCCCGTCCGCTCGCATCGCGCCGCGACACATCCCGCCCGGCGTGTTCCGGGTGGTCGACCGCCTCGCCGACTTCCCCGTCGCGGTCATGACGGCCGCATGGGACACCGTGCACTGGAACCCGATGTGGGCGGCCGTGTTCGGTGATCCCTCGGAAAGCGTCGGGTACGAGAACAACGTCGCCTGGCGGTACTTCCTCCACGGCCCGGGTCCGATCGAGTTCGCGGAGGGCCACGACGAGGCATTCACATCGGACCTCTCCGCGGATCTCCGCCGCGCGGCCGGCCTCTACCCGGACGACGCCCGCATCGCCGAACTCGTGCGCCTGCTGCGCCGCGACTCGCCCCTGTTCGCCGCGGCATGGGAGACGGCGACGGTCGCCTCCCACACGTCGAGCCGCAAGACGGTCCGTTCCGCCGTGATCGGTCCCGTCGAGCTCGACTGCGACGTCCTGAGCGCTCCGGGGACCGACATGCGCATCGTCGTCTACACCGCTGCACCCGGCTCGGAGGCAGCGGAGAAGCTCGCGCTCCTCCGCGTCGCCGGGACGCAAGAGCTCAGGGAACCGACTCCCCACGCTCGCTGAGCCGAGGTACGGTCGCTGAGCCGGGTAACGGTCGCTGAGCCCGTCGAAGCGCGCCCCTCCCGACGCGACGCCCGCCCGCGCCGGTGTCGTACCCTACCTTGAACGTTTCCACATAGGACTTTCATCGGTGCCGCATCGCTGAGGTCTGCGCATAATCGCATACATGAATAGATACTTTGATCCGATAACGCCGCCGGCTCGCCCGCCGGAGGCAGAGCGGACTGCCCGCGAGAGTTCGCCCTCGCCGGTCGTTTATGCCACCCTCGTAGCCCTCTTCACGGGGTTGATCGTCTGGTCGCCGGCGTCCGGCGACATTTCGACCACTGTCTTCATCACCGGGCTATCGAGCGTCGCTCTCGCGCTCACCGAATCAGCACGGGGCGCGGCGGGGGGCGGATCGGAATGGCCGAGAGGCGGGCGGAGGATCGCCCTGGCCGGTATCGCGAGCATCGTCATCCTCGCCATCGGTGCCTCATTCTGGGCTGTGGCCATGGAACGGACGACGTACTCGTTCGCTCTGGCACTCGTTGCGGCTGTCGTCGTCTTCGTGGGCACACTGCACGTCGAGCGAAGGCGACGGGCGCCGACTCCCTAGGCTGAGCACATGCGCGGCTTCTACCCCGAGATCGAACCCTACGACTCCGGCATGCTCGACGTCGGCGACGGGCAGCGACTGTACTGGGAGGAGTCGGGCAATCCCGACGGCAAGCCCGTCGTCTTCCTGCACGGGGGTCCGGGGGCGGGCACGAACCCGAACCAGCGCCGCGTCTTCGACCCCGCGCGCTACCGCATCGTGCTGTTCGATCAGCGCGGCTGCGGCCGCAGCACCCCGCACGCGAGCGAGGACCCCGACCTCACCGCGAACACCACGTGGCACTCCGTCGCGGACATCGAGCGGCTGCGCGAGGCCCGCGGCATCGATCGGTGGCAGGTGTTCGGCGGATCGTGGGGCAGTGCCCTCGCGCTCGCCTACGCCGAGACCCATCCCGAGCGCGTGACCGAGATCGTGCTGCGCGGCGTCTTCACCCTGCGGCGGAGCGAGCTCGACTGGTTCTACGAGGGCGGCGCCGGCGCGCTGCTCCCCGAACGGTGGGAGGGCTTCGTCGCGCCGGTGCCCGAGAACGAGCGCCGCTCGCTCATCGGCGCATACCACCGGCTCCTCAACCACCCCGATCCCGCGATCCACGGGCCGGCTGCGGTCGCGTGGTCCGGCTGGGAGGCGTCGGCGATCACGCTGATCCCGCGGGAGGACCTCATCGCGACGTTCACCGAGCCCGCCTACGCGCTCGCCTTCGCGCGCATCGAGAACCACTACTTCGTGAACAAGGGCTGGTTCGAGCCGGACCAGCTGGTCCGCGACGCCCCGCGCCTCCGCGACATCCCCGCCGTGATCGTGCAGGGCCGCTACGACCTCTGCACCCCGCCGTTCACCGCCTGGGACCTGCACCGCGCGTGGCCGGAGGCCGAGCTCCACATGATCCCGGATGCCGGCCACGCCTTCGACGAGCCGGGCATCCTCGACGCCCTCGTCACCGCGACGGATCGCTTCGCCGACCTCTGAGGGCGGCGAGCGGCCGAGCGAGCGAGCCCAACATGAAGTCGGCGCCAAAGCGTGGCGCCGCGGCGGGACGTGCTCAATCACCCTGAAATTCACCCCCCGGCTTCCTTGACATGCCATCGAGACCGGCGTTCCCTGGTTAACGGCTAGGCGCTGGCATTCAGCAAGTGCGTCGAGTCGTTCGGACGTGATTTTCGGGCCTGAGGGGGGCGAAATGGACGTTGCCGCGATCGTTGTTCTGGCGCTCATCGGAGCGTTTTTCGTGATGTCCGGTGTCGTCAAGGCCAGGGAGGGCCAGGACGTTGTCGCTGCAAGTGTTCGCGCGTACAAGATCGTCGGATCTCGCAGTTCGCACCGCATGGCGTGGGTCCTGCCGCGCCTAGAGATAGCAACCGGGCTCGCGCTGGCTTCATCGTTCGCGCCGCTCCTGAGCAGTCTGATGACGGTGTCCCTACTCACTGTGTTCAGCGTCGCGATGGCGTCCGTGCTTCGCCGTGGGCTCACGACGGACTGTGGCTGCCACGGGAGTCTGTCATCGTCAGAAGTTCGGCCGGCCCTGATAGTCCGGAACGCGGCCCTGGTCGGTGTCGTCGCCGCGGCTACCCTCGTCCGGCTGAACGATAGCTCTGTCAATCCGTCGATTGAGGTGATCTGGACCGCATCGACGGTCGTCTTGACGGTACTCGTTACCGCCGCCGCCGAGCGATCGGCTCGCACGAGAACGATCGCACGCACAGAAGGGTAAACGGTATGAGAAGTGACAACTCGGAAATTCCCCGCTGGTCTCGCCGCCAGCTGGTGGGAACATCGATCGCAACAGTCGTCGCGGGAGCTCTCGCGTCGATCGTCCCGGAACTCGGGGCGACCGCATCGATCAGGGGATCGAGGGCAGTGCCGGGCGCGGGCTGGTATCTAGAGG
>CAKTZW010000114.1 GCA_934636065.1 uncultured Labedella sp. | reverse complement strand
CTGCACGCGGTCCCGGTCGTCCTGACGGTTCTGAGCGAGCAGGATGAGGGGGGCGGCGTAGGAGGCCTGCAGGGAGAGGATGAGGGTGAGGGCGGTGAAGCCGAGGGCGGCGGAGTCGAACCGGGCGCGCTCGGGAGCGATCATGTTGTAGATGATCCATGCGACGCAGAACAGTGTCAGGCCGAGCAGGAACCAGGGCGTCCCCATGGCCCGCGCGATCCACTCGGTGAACCGCCCGAACCGGTCGCTCGACTGCCTGCGCCGCGGCGCGAGCACGGGGGTGCGCATGCCCTTCGGCGCGTCGAGCCGGATGTCGTTCTTCGGGTTCCTAGCCATGCGTCATCCTCCTTCCGGTGCGTACTCGCTGCGGGCGTTCGTCGTCGCCGTGACTTCGCCAGTCGTCCGGCAACAGGTAGTCGAGGATGTCGTCAATCGTCACCACCCCGACGAGCCGGTGGTTCTCGTCCACCACGGGGACCGAGACGAGGTCGTAGCTCGCGAGGATGCGCGAGACCTCGGCGGCGGAGGTGTCCGCGGAGACGGGGTCGAGACTCTGATCCAGGATGGTGCCGAGCCGCTCGTGGGGCGGATAGCGAAGCATCCGTTGGAAGTGCACCATGCCGAGGAATCGGCCCGTCGGGGGCTCGTACGGCGGCAGCGTGATGCAGACGGCGGCCCCGAGGGCGGGGGGCAGCTCGGCGCGCCGCACGAGGGCGAGCGCCTCGGCGACGGTCGAGTCGGCGGAGAGGATGACCGGCTCGGTCGTCATGAGACCACCCGCCGTGTCGGGCGCGAACGCGAGCAGCATGCGCACGTCGTCGGCCTCCTCCGGCTCCATGAGCTCGAGCAGGTGCTCACCGCGCTCCTCCGGGAGCTGGGCGATGAGGTCGGCGGCGTCGTCGGGCTGCATCTGGTCGAGCACGTCGGCCGCGCGGTCGTCATCGAGCTGCGCGAGGATGTTCACCTGCTCGCTCTCCGGCATCTCCTCGAGCGCGTCGGCGAGACGGTCGTCGGGGAGCTCGCCCGCGACCTCGAGCATGCGCTCCTCCGGGAGGTCGAGGAGGGTGCTCGCGAGGTCGGCCGGCTTCAGGTCCGTGTAGGTGGCGATGAGCTGCTCGGCCGACTGCGCCTCGTTCCCGCCCGTCTTCTCGGTCACGTCGCGCCAGGAGACGAACGACGTGTGACCCTTCGCGAAGAGGGAGGAGCTCGTCTTCGGACGGCGGACGAAGTACTGGCTCACGGCCCACGTGCCGCCCTGCTTCTGCTCGATCGCGACGTCCTCGATGGTCGCCTCTCCCGAGCCGTCCGTGAAGATGACCTTGCGTCCGAGCAGCTCGGCGATCACCCTCTCCTCGCCGGCGCGCTGCTCGAAGCGCCGGACGTTGATGAGCCCCGTCGTGATGATCTGCCCCGCCGCGATGCTCGTGACGCGATTGATCGAGACGAAGACGCGGCGCTTGCCCGGGATCTCCACGAGGAGGCCGACGACGCGCGGCGGATCCGCCGGTCTCGAGACCACGAGGACGTCGCGCACCTTTCCGACCCGGTCACCCGCCGGGTCGAAGACCATGCACCCGGCGAGCCGGGCGACGAAGACTCTCGTGGCACTCACCCTTCTAACTTAGACCGCACAGCGACTGCCCAGTGGAGCGGCACCGGATGTTCCCGCCCCGGTGGGACAATGGAACGGTGAGCATTCCGCAGAGTGGACAGCGCCGGGGCCCGATCATCGGCATCCCTCCCGGAGAGACCGTCGCGAGCTTCGACAAGTACGAGGACGCGCAGGCCGCTGTCGACACTCTCGCGGCCGCCGACTTCCCCGTTCGTCGGGTCTCGATCGTCGGGGCCGACCTCAAGAGCGTCGAGCGCGTCACGGGACGGATGAGCTACGGCAAGGCCGCGGCCGGCGGTGCGCTGAGCGGCGCATGGCTGGGGCTCTTCTTCGGCCTGCTGCTCGTGATCGTCGCGCCCCAGTCCGGCCTCGTCTTCGTCGGTGCCGCTGTGCTCATCGGAGCAGCCTTCGGCATGATGTTCAACGTCGTCACCTACACGCTCCGTCGGCGCCGCCGGGACTTCAGCTCGATCGCGCAGATCGTCGCCACCTCCTACACGGTCGTCGTCGAGACGGAACTCGCCCACAAGGCGCGCAACCTCCTCGGCGGGCAGCCCGCAGACGAGGAGCAGGGGCCGAGCCTCTACCTGTGAGGGTGTCTCCCCTGAACCGCTGCTGCTGAGCTGCGCCTGCTGAACCGGTGCTCCTGTGCGCCTGCTGAACCGCTGCTCCTGGCGCCTGCCGGCCCGCGGAGAGCAGTCAGCCGCGGGAGCCCGATTGCATGCGCGCGACCCAGGCCTCCACGTCGTCAGCCGTGCGCGGGATCCCGGCCGAGAGGTTCTCGGCACCGTCGGCCGTCACGAGGATGTCGTCCTCGATGCGTACGCCGATGCCGCGGAACTCCTCGGGGACCGTGAGGTCGTCGGGCTGGAAGTACAGCCCCGGCTCGATCGTGAAGACCATTCCCTCGCGGACGACCCCGTCGTGGTACATCTCCCGTCGCGCCTTCGCACAGTCGTGCACGTCGAGACCCAGGTGGTGACTCGTGCCGTGCACCATGTATCGGCGATGGAACTGCGCGTCCGGCTCGAGGGACTCCTCGGCGCTCACGGGCAGCATGCCCCACTCGGCGGTGTGGCGGGCGATGACGCGCATCGCCTCGGCGTGCACCTCGCGGAAGACGATCCCGGGTCGCACGATCGCGAACGCCGCGTCCGCCGCCTCCCTGACGGCCTCGTACACCCGACGCTGAACCGGGGAGAACCGGCCGTTCACCGGGAGGGTCCTCGTGATGTCGGCCGTGTAGAGGCTGTCGAGCTCCACGCCGGCGTCGACGAGGATGAGGTCGCCGGATGCCACGGTGCCGTCGTTGCGCGTCCAGTGCAGGATGCAGGCGTGCGGGCCGGACGCGGCGATCGTGTCGTATCCGACGGCGTTGCCGTCGAGGCGCGCGCGGGTCGAGAACACACCCTCGACGACACGCTCCCCGCGCGGCCGGTCGGCGAGACGGGGGAGTTCGCCGATGATGTCGTCGAAGCCCCGCGCGGTCGCGTCGACGGCCGCTCGCAGCTCCGCGATCTCGAAGCGGTCCTTGACGAGTCGCAGCTCCGAGACGACGCGATCCAGCTCGGCGTCGGACCCGAGCGTGCGATCGTCGGAGCGCGCCTGGAAGGCGTCGAGGTGCTCGGTCGCGAGGCCCAGATCCGCCGCCACCTGCGCGAGGGAGGGGCGTGCCCCGATCCAGAACTCGCCGATCGCCGGGTTGGCGTAGAACTCGCTCGAGTCGCGTCCCGCCCGCTCACGGAAATAGAGCGTCGCCTCGTGTCCCTCGTCGACCGGGTCGAGGACGAGGACGGAGTCGGGCTCGCTGTCGCTCGCCCAGCCCGTCAGGTGCGCGAACGCGGAGTGGGCGCGGAACGGGTAGTCGGTGTCGTTCGAGCGCGTGAGGAGGGCACCGGCCGGGACCACGATGCGCTCGCCCGCGAAGGCGGCGGACACGACGGCCCGGCGCTCGGCGGCGAACGCGGCGGCCTCGCGCTCCTCCGGCAGCACGTCGGCCCGGTCCGCCCAACCGCTCGAGATGTAGTCCTGGAAGCGGGTGCTGTCGGGTGTCGTCGAGCGGTTCGCGTTGGCCGGTGCCGCGGTGACCGAGGGCGACGGGGCTTCCGTCGTGGCCGTCACCGCCGGGGCGGCTGAGGAGTCGTGGGGGGAGTTCGCGTCGCTCGAAGTGGCCATGACTCCCATTGTGTCACCGCGCGGCGCACCCTACGGCGAGGACGACGAGCTGCTCAGCTGTACGACGACGGGGCGGTGGTCGCTCGCACGCAGGGACGGATCATCGATCACGCGCATCCCGGTCGTCACCCAGTTGGGCGTGGCCATGACGTGGTCGATGGGCGACCCGAGGAGCGCCGGCCAGCGCGACGACCACGTCCCCACGGCGGCGTTGCCGGACTGCATGCCCGCGTCGGCGCACCGTCCCATCGTCGCCCCGTCTTCGGTCGCGAGCCCGGACATGTGGTCGACCGTCGCGTTGAAGTCGCCCGCCATGATGACGTTGTCGTCGGCGCACTGGGTCGCGAGCCACTCGAGATCCGTCTTCCAGTTCTCCATCTGTCCGGGGATGGGCGCGACGGCGTGCACGGCGACGATGGTGGGGCCGTCGCCGTCCGTCGGCTTGAGGACCACGGTGGGGAGGACGGCCGTGTTGCCCACGCGCGCCTCCTCCTCAGCGCGATCCCGGTTCGAGTCCCAGACGGTGTCGTAGTCCCCGAGGCGCGGGCTCACGAGGACCGTCGTGGATCGGGCCTTCGCGATCTTGTCGAATGCGACGGTGAGGACCCACATCGGGTTGCCGCCCTCCCGCATGAGGTTGGCGACCTCGACGCCGGTCGCCTTCGTCGTCTCGGGCAGGCTGACGACGTCGGCCTTCGCGTCGAGCGCGACCCGGGCGATCGTCTCGGCACCGGGGGCGTCGCCGAGGGTGTTCCAGGTCACGACCGTCACGGAGTCGTCGGTCCACGCGGCGAAGTCCGAGTCGCCGACGCCGCGGACGCCCATGATCGCGGCGTTCGCCCCGACGGTGACGAGGAGGATGAGCGCGATCGTGCCCGCGAAGGCGCGGAGGGGGCGCGCGAGCGCCAGGGGGAGGAAGAGAGCGGCTCCGGCGATCGCGGCAGCGATGAGCACGCCGCGCAGGGCGACGAGCTGGGCGACGATCCAGAGGTTCTGCGCCCCCATGAGCTGCGGCCACGTCGCGACCAGGCAGGCGAGGGCGACGGCGATCGTGACGATGGCACCGAGGAATCTGAGCATGGCGTTGTCACCCTACCGATCTCGTGCTGAGAACGCCCCGAGTCCGTCGTCCGGGTGCGGACGGCGCGGCACGGGAGGTGCGGCCGCTCGACGATGAGGCCTCGCACGCCACCTAGAATGAGGGCATGGCGGGCGAACGGCGATTCCACGGCCCGAGCGACCTGCACACCCACTCGAGCGTGTCCGACGGCACCGAGACCCCGAGTCGGCTCGTCCGCTCGGCGGCTGCGGCCGGCCTCGGGACCGTCGCACTCACCGACCACGACTCGACCGCGGGGTGGACGGAAGCCGCGGCGGCGGCGCGAGCCGCCGGGATCACCCTCATCCCGGGCATGGAGTTCAGCACGCGGCTCGGCTATCGGAGCATCCACCTGCTCGCGTACCTGTTCGACCCGTCGGACGGCGACCTCGTCGTCGAGATGGCCCGCATCCGCGAGGCCCGGCTGCGCCGCGCCGAGCGCATCGTGCAGAACCTCTCACGCGACTACGAGCTGACGTGGGACGACGTCGTGGCGCAGACGACCGACGGGGCGACGATCGGGCGCCCCCACATCGCCGACGCGCTCGTCGCGCGCGGGCACGTGCCGACGCGCAGCGAGGCGTTCGCGAGCATCCTGCATCCGTCGAGAGGGTACTTCCTGCCCCACTACGCGCCCGATCCGGCGACCGCCGTCCGCCTCGTCGTGGCCGCCGGCGGCGTCCCGGTCATCGCGCATCCCGCCACGCGCGGCGCGGGTCTCGTCGTCTCGGACGGCGACATCGGCGAGCTCGTGGACGCCGGGCTCGCGGGGCTCGAGGTCGATCATCGCGAGAACACGGCGGCCGGCAAGGAGACGATCCGGCGGCTCGCTCGACGTCACGGGCTCATCCTGACGGGGTCGAGCGACTACCACGGCACCGGCAAGCCCAACCGGCTCGGCGAGAACACGACGTCGGACGAGAGCGTCGACGCGATCATGCGACTCGGCACGGGCAGCGAACCGGTCCTCGCCTGACGCGACACTCGCCCCTCCCGTCCGGATGGGCGGGAGGGGCGAGTGTCGATCCGGAGGAGGATCAGGCCGACGGCGGGGTGCTGCGTCGGCGGGTGCGGTTGCGGCGGCGCGGCGCGCTGTTGCCGTCGTGGTGCTGGCGACCGCCGCCGTCGTGCGTCCCCGACGACGCCGCGGCCGAGGCCTCGTCCTGCGTCCGCTCGCCCGACGGCGCGTCGGAGCCGCCGCGGGAACGCTGGCGACGCGGCCCGCGACCCGCACGGTCGCCGGAGTCGGCGCCCTGACGCGCGCGGGGTGCGGCCGCGACGGCGGGGGAGCTGCCCGGAAGGCGCCCCTTCGTGCCCGCGGGGATGTCGAGGTCCTCGAACAGGTGCGGCGAGGAGGAGTAGGTCTCGGTGGGTTCCGGCTGTCCGAAG
>CAKTZW010000113.1 GCA_934636065.1 uncultured Labedella sp. | reverse complement strand
TGCTCCGCGCGCCGTCCGACGCGCCCAGTCGGCGAAGCAGCCCTGCGGACCCCTCGGGGTGACGAGCACCGGCTCGCCGACGAGTGGGACGATGATAGCGGAGCCGGAGAAGACGGGTGCGAGGCTGAGGAACGTGAACCCCGTGAGATAGCGGACGTCGCCGGTCGGCAGCAGCCAGTCGCCCGAGTCCACGGACACCAGGACGTCGATTCCGTCGTCGCGCATGCCCGCCTGCACGACGGCGAGGCGCCGAGCGTACTCGCCGTCCTCGGGTTGGTCGGTGTACATGTCGTCGTCGCTCATGCCCATGGGTTCCGTTCCGGCGCGCGGCCATCGGCGGTCAAGTGGCCGGACGGCCGCTCGCGACCGGCGACGGATCGTTGCCTCGTCCTCGAGTCCCGCCGTGCACGGTCGCCCTTCTCCCGCCTCGGTACCGTACGGCGGGACCGGCCGCGGCGCGCTGGCCCTCCTTCACCGGGGGTCGCACAGGGCCACCCTCCGATGCCTGAGGCGGGCTTAGCCTGGCGACCGTCCGCGGTCACAGCGTGACGACAGATCGGACGGTGCATCGGTGCACCGTCCGCCGACTCGATGAGGAGTTCCACGAATGGTCCATTCGACGACCGCTGCCACCACTGCGACGGTGCTCTTGGCCGACCTCGCCGCGAGCGGGGTCCCCGTCTCATGATCGATCTGCGCGGCAAGTCCGTCATCATCACCGGTGCCGCCTCGGGCATGGGGGCCGCGGGCGCCCGGATCGCGGCCGCTGCCGGCGCCAGCGTCACCGCCGTCGATCTCTCCGAGCCCGCCGGGAACGCCGTGGTCGACGAGATCACGTCGGCGGGGGGCACGGCGCAGTTCGTCCGCGCCGACATCTCCGTCGAAGAGGACGTCGAGGCGATGGTCGGCGCGTGCATCGACACTTACGGTCGACTCGACGCCGCCTACAACAATGCCGGCCTGCCCCCCTTCAGCTCGGCCCGCAACGGGTTCTTCCCGCTCGCCCAGCTCGACGCGTCGACCGTCCGGCGATCCCTCGAGGTCAACGTGCTCGGCACGTTCCTCTGCCTGAAGTATCAGATCCTGGCGATGCTCGAGACGGGCGGCGGCGCCATCGTCAACACGTCGTCGGCGAACGGTCTCGTCGCCATCCCGGGAGCGCCGGAATACATCGCGAGCAAACACGCCGTCATCGGGCTGACGAAGGCGGCTGCGCTCGACTACGCCAGGCAGGGGATCCGTGTGAACGCGGTGCTGCCCGGAGTCATCCGGACCCCGATGCTCACAAACGCCGTCGACGGCGACGAGGAGGCCCTCGAGGGCTACACGGCCGTCATGCCGATCGGTCGACTCGGGTTGCCGGAAGAGGTGGCCGAGGCGGCGCTCTGGTTGCTCACGGACGCCGCGTCGCTCATCACAGGCGCGTCGCTCTCCGTCGACGGTGGGCAGACGATGGTCTGAGCGCCGCCCGGCTCGAACACACACCCACGCACACGATCGCAGGACGGTCCCGTCCTCGACAGACCAGTGAAGGACGAACACCATGACAACCGACCAGAAAACCGCGACCGCGACGGAGAGCGGACCGGCCGGCTTCTCCGGGAGCACCGTGGTCACGCAGATGCTCACGGCCTTCTACGCCGGCGACCTCGACAAGCTCCAGACCTACCTGAACGATGACATCGAGACGCACCAGTCGGACAACCTGCCGTACAGCGGGCGCTACCACGGAATCGACGGCTTCACCCGCATGGCGTCGACGATCGGCGAGCACTACCAGGTCGAGAACCTGCACACGCGCATGATCGACAGCGGCGAGGAGACCGTCATCTACATGGACCTGCGGTTCACGTCTCGAGCCACCGGTCGCGTCGCCGAGACGTCGAACGTGGAGTGGTACACGTTCCGAGGCGGCAAGGTGGCGAGCATCAACATCTATTACAAGGACCCCGTGATCGTCGCAGCGCTCCTCGACTGAGCGTCCTCCACGAGACGGCGCGGCCACGACCCGGGAAGGGTCGTGGCCGCGCCGTCGTCTCGCCACGCGACGTCAGGCCCCCGTCGGAGGCTGGAGAAGAGCGAGCAGGGCCGCCGCATCCTCGTTGTAGACGGCGACATCGGTGACCAGATCGCCGGTGAACGTCAGGATCTCGATGCTCCGCTGCCGAGCCTGTCGACCCGTCGCGGCTGCGGTGTAGGCGATGTCGAGGAGCAGGATCACCCTGTCGGCATCCGTCGCCGACACCTCGCTGCCCGCGACATCGAGTCGGAACACCTCGTTGAGCGAACCGAGTGCGCGGAGGTAGGCCGGGAGGCCGTCGTGATCGCCGCCGTAGGGCAGACTCCGGGCGTAGTGGGCCACGACCGCGGGGGAGAACATCGACATCGCCGCTTCCGCTTCGCCGCGTGCACCCGCCGCCAGCGCGGCCTCGACGATGCGCCGCTGATCCGACGGCATCTCAGACGACCTCGGTCTGACCGCCGTCGACGACGAGGTTCGTCCCATTGACGAACGACGCGTCGTCCGAGGCGAGGAACGCCACGGCGGCACCGACCTCGGACTCGAGTCCCAGGCGACCGACCGGGATGAGCGGGACGACCTCCTGAGCCTTCTCGATGGACCACCCGGCCGCCTCGTAAGCCGGGGTGTAGACGACGCCGGGGCTGATCGCGTTCACTCGGATGCGGCGAGCGCTCAGTTCGTTGGCCCACGTTCGCGCCATGGACTGCTGCGCCGCCTTCATCGCCGCGTAGGCCCCGAGTCCGACGCTGCCGCGTTCGCCCTCGATCGAGCTCATGAGCACGACGGCCCCGCCCTCGGTCATCAACGGGAGGGCCTTCTGGACCGTGAATGCGACGGCACGCAGGTTCACGGTGAACGACGCGTCGAGCTCCTCGCCCGTGTAGGTCTCGATCGTGCCGAACGATGGGCCGCCGGCGTTCGCGACGACGGCGTGGAGCGCACCGCTCCGCTCGAGGACCGCCGCGTAGAGGCGATCCAGGTCCTCGGTGCTCGTCACATCGGCGACGACGGGAATGGCAGCGTCGCCGAGGCGCCGCGCGGCGTCCGTGAGCTCCGCCTCCCGGCGCCCGACGATGTAGACGGTCGCGCCCTCGGCGATGAGTCGCTCGGCGATGCCGAACCCGAGGCCGGTCGAGCCGCCGGTGACGACGACGGCCTTGCCGTCGAATCGATTGGTCATGGTGTGTCCTTTCGTGGGTGGTTCAGGGGGATCCGGATACCGGTCGTCGGGAGCGTCATGGGACGATCACGATCCGTCCGCGGAGGCCGCCGTTCCCGAGAGCGCGATGCGCCTCGGCGACCTCGTCGAGCGGGAAGGTCCGGGCGACGCGGAGCGAGACGTGTCCGGAGCCGGCGTACGCCGCGAGCTTCGCGAGCCGTCCGGCGTCGGTGTGCCAGGTCATGTTGGTGGTGCGGACCTGTCGTCTGGCCATCGGGGCGGAATTGAGCAGGGAGACGAATGCCCCGCCGTGGCGCACGGCGTCCGCCGTCACAGCCGCGAGGTTGGCCGCGTCGATCGCCCCGTGTGCGCCCCCGGGCACGAGCGCACGCACGGCGGGAGCGAGGTCGTCCCCGCGCGGGACGAAGAGCTCCGCGCCGGCCGAGCGAACGAGGTCCTCGTCGTCGGGACCGGCTTGCGCGACCACCCGCAGCCCTCGGAGTCGAGCGAGCTCGACGGCGAAGAGACCCACACCGCCGGCCGCGCCCGACACCAGGAGCCACTGCCCGGGGACGAGTGCGAGCGTGTCGAGGGCCTGATCGGCGGTGGTCGCGTTGAGGCCCAGGGTCGCGAGCGCGACGAGGTCGACGCCGTCGGGCGCCGGTGCGAGCTCCCAGTCCTCCAGCACGACGGCGTCCGCCTGTGTGCTCAGCGCGCGGTCGAGGCGCTCCTGGGTTCCCACCACCGCGTCTCCGACCGAGAACCGGGTCACGAGAGGGCCGACGGCGGCGACGGTCCCGGCGACGTCGGCGCCGAGCCCGAACTGCTTCCGAGGTGCCGTCGCGCCGTATTGGACGTTCAAGCCTTCACGAACCATGACGTCTGCGAAGTTCACCGACGCTCCCGCGACCGTCACAACGACCTCTGTCGGGCCCGGGACGGGCGTCGGAACGTCGATGATCTCGATGACCTCCGGCCCGCCGAAGCTTCTCACCACTGCTGCGCGCATGCGTTCTGCTCTCTCTTCCTGCGCCTCTCGTGAGGTCGCACGTTCCAGGTTGCGCGCGGTCGGCAGATCGACCGAGGTTCGGGTCGACCTGGTTCCAGCAGGACCACCCTCGGGCCTGCTCGCCGCGATACCGTGCAGGGATGGAGACCACGATCGGGGAGTTCCTCCGCTCTCGGCGAGACCGCGTGACCCCGGAGTCCGTCGGTCTCCCGGCGGGCGCTGGGCGGCGCGTGCCGGGGCTGCGCCGCGAGGAGGTGGCCCTCATCGCGGGCGTGAGCCCCGACTACTACGTCAGACTCGAACAGGGGCGGACCGCCCACGTGTCCGATCAGGTCCTCGACGCCGTCGCTCGCGCTCTCTCCCTGACCGCCGTGGAGGCCGAGCATCTACGCAACCTGGCGCGGCCGCGTCGCGGTGCGACCGCGTCCGCTCCCGCCGTCGATCGTCGGGCGTCGCTCTCCGACGCGTCGCTCACGCGGCTCCTCGACGCCATGACGAACGCCCCCGCGATCCTGCTCGACGTCCGCCTCGACATCCTCGCGGCGAACCACGCGGCCGAGGCGGTCTTCGGCATCGACGCCATGGACGCTCCGCGCAACGCCGCTCGGCAGCTCTTCCTCAATCCGACGGCGAGAGCGCTCTACTCGGACTGGGAGACCATCGCGCGCCAGACCGTCGCGCAACTGAGGCTCTCGGCGGGGCGGTGGCCCGAGGACCCGGGACTGAGGTCGCTCGTCGGCGAGCTCGCCATCGGGAGCCCGGACTTCCGCGTGCTGTGGGCCGCGGGAGAGGTGCAGGAGAAAGACGGTGGCGTGACGCGGATCGTGCACCCGCTCGTCGGGCCACTCGAGTTCGACTACCACGCCCTGGCCGTGACGGGGGCCTCGTCGAAGACCCTCTTCACGTACGTCGCGCGTCCGGGCACGGACACCGCCGCCTCTCTCGCCGTGCTGCTGAGTTGGACGGCCGCAGACAGCGCGACCGGTCCGGCCGTCCCCTCACGGTGAGGACGTCAACCGAGACGCTCCCCACCCACTTCGCGAGAGTTCACCTCCTGGAAACCTCGGGATCGTTCCGGCGTCGGACGTGCCACGTAGCCTGACCGCGTTCGTCCGGCGTGACCGGTCCGTGTGATCCGAGGGAGATCCGTTTGTCCACATCAGCCACGAGACCCGTCAGGGCGGGTTTCGCGACGCTTCTGGGGGGCGCGCTCGTCGCGGCTCCCCTCATCGGGGTGGCGGCACCGGCCTCCGCCTCGGTCGACGGTGACGCCGTCGTCATCAGCGAGGCCTACCTCAACGGGGGCAGCAGCGGCGCTGCGTACACGCACAAGTACGTCGAGCTCTACAACCCGACGGACGCACCCGTCGCGCTCGAGGGCATGTCCCTCCAGTATCGCTCGGCCACGGGCGACGCCAACCCGACTGGCGTCGCGGTGCTCACCGGCAGCATCCCGGCGGGCGGCCACTACCTGGTGCGGAGCGGGTCGAATGGCAGCAACGGCGCGGCTCTGCCCACTCCCGACCTCGTCGCGCCCGGGAGCGTGAACGTCGGGGGAGCGGGCGGAACGCTCTTCCTCGTCGACCAGGAGACGGCGCTCGTCGCGCCGAAGAAGGGCTCCATCGTCGGAGACCCGGCCATCGTCGACCTTCTCGGCTACGGCTCCTCGAACACCTTCGAGACCACCGCGGCACCCGCGGCCTCGGCCACCACGTCGATCTCCCGCACCGACGGCGTCGACACCGACGTCAACTCCGCCGACTTCGTCGCCGGTGCTCCGACTCCCACGAACGCCGCCGGCGACTCTCCCGAGGAGCCCACGGATCCCGAGGAGCCGACCGACCCCGAGGAGCCGACCGATCCGGCCGAGCCGATCGAGATCTCCGCGATCCAGGGCACGGGCGCCTCGACGCCTCTCTCCGGCCAGACGGTCACCACTCGCGGTGTCGTCACGGCGACGTACCCCACGGGCGGCTTCAACGGCTACTACATCCAGACGCCCGGAACGGGCGGCGAGATCGACTGGACGAACCAGACGGCGTCCCACGGCCTCTTCGTCTTCTCCGCGGCCACCGTCGGGTCTGTCGCGATCGGCGA
>CAKTZW010000112.1 GCA_934636065.1 uncultured Labedella sp. | reverse complement strand
GACCTCCGAGCCCTCGGCGACGCCGGCGCCCGCCCCCGGTGCCGTCTCCGCTGCGGCTCCCGCGACGACGACACCGCCGGGACCCGTCGACGGCGGGTCCGTCAGGCTCGGTTGGGAACCCGGCCAGCCCGCTCTCGCGCCGGGGGGCGCCGGGGCCCCCGCGTCGGGCAAGCGCGGACTCGTGTCGGGTGCGACGGTGCTGCCCGAGATCACCGAGGCACCCCCGGCGCCTCGGAAGCTCTGGCGCCACCCCGCGTTCATCGTCTCCATGATCACGACGGTCGTCGCGATCGGCGTGGCCGTCACCCTCATCGTCATGGCCGCCCTGACGGAGGGGCCCCCGCGCGTCACCGGACTCGACATCACGGCGGGCAGCGGAGGCGCCGCCCTCGCGTGGAACGGTCCGAACGTGGGGTACGACGTCTACGTCGTGTCGGACGGCGGCGACGTGCTCGACGTCTCCCAGATCGTGCGCGGCCGCGACATCTGGCTGCCGCGGGCGTTCGGCTACGTCGACGACGACTCCTGCTTCGTGGTCCGCGCGTCGGACGTCGACGGCGAGGTCTCGCTCGGGGCCGACGCCCTCGAGTCGCAGGGCGCCGCGAGTGTCTGCATGTCCGACGCCGATGAGTGAGCAGCGGAGCGACTCTCCGGTGCGGAAGCGGCGCCGACTCCTCTCGGCCGGCGTCCTCCTCGCGGCCGTGATCGGCGTGACGGCGTGCTCCACGCCCTCGGCCGGTCCGACGCCCGTCCCCACGCCGACGAACGTCGACCTGTCCGAGGTCGAGATCACGGACGTCGACCGCAACGGCGTCGAATACCTCTCGGGACAGGACGTGCTCGACGCCGTGCTCGAGGCGATCGACGACGCCGGCGCCGTCTCTGCCGTCGGCACCTTCCGGGAACGCGCCGACCCGGACGGGGGCGGCACCACGCGACGGCTCTCCTTCACCGTCGCCGGCACGTCGTCCCGCTTTCGCGCCGACGTCACGGCCGCCGACGTCGCCGTGAGCGTCGTCGTCGCCGACGGTCGCGCCTTCGTCACGGGCAACGCCGCTCTCGCCGCCGCCCTCGGCGTCCCGGAGGCCGACGGCGGCGTCGTCTGTCTCGCGTCGGACGATCCCCGTGTCACGGCGTGGTCGCCCGCGTTCTCCCCGGCCGAGCTGCTCGAGTCGATGCTCGGGGAGCGGTCCGGTGTGAGCATCGAACCCGCCGCCGACGCCGCCACGGCCACGGACACGGCCGAGTTCGTGATCGCGTCGGCGGGCTCGCCGATCGGATCCCTGACCGTGTCGGTGGTGGGACCGGCCGTGCCCCTCAGTCTCGTCGTCGCGGACCCCCGCGGCGACGCCGACGTCTCCTTCACGTGGGGCGACGTGCCCGCCGTCACGGTGCCCACCGAGGTCGCCGTCCCCTGCTCCTGACGGACGCGCGGCCGCACCCGGTCGCCGTCGCGGGTCGAGCGCGCCGCCCTAGGCTGAGGGAGTGCAGCCCGTCGACGACGCGAACCCCGGTTCCGAGCCCACCACCCACGGCGTCGGTCCGTGGCGGGGGGAGTGGCCGGAGGACCCGCGGTACGACCGCGAGCTCCTCGAGCGCGGCGACTCGCGGAACGTCGTCGACCGCTTCCGGTACTGGTCCATGGAGGCGATCGTCGCCGACCTCGACACGAGGCGGCACCCGTTCCACGTGGCCATCGAGAACTGGCAGCACGACATGAACATCGGCTCGATCGTGCGGACCGCGAACGCGTTCCTCGCCGAGACCGTGCACATCGTCGGCCGTCGACGCTGGAACAAGCGCGGAGCGATGGTCACGGACCGGTACCAGCACGTCCTGTACCACGACGACGTCGCGGACCTCG
Source organism: uncultured Labedella sp. (assembly GCA_934636065.1). Classification (GTDB taxonomy): domain Bacteria; phylum Actinomycetota; class Actinomycetes; order Actinomycetales; family Microbacteriaceae; genus Labedella. The sequence continues at coordinate 4,478 of CAKTZW010000112.1, read as the reverse complement.
CCGCGTGGGCGCGCGAGCGGGGGATCCCGCTCGTCGGCGTCGACAACGTGACCGGCTCCCGCCCGATCGACGAGGAGCCGCTCCCGGAGCGGTGCGTCCTCCTCTTCGGGCAGGAGGGTCCTGGCCTCTCGCCCGAGGCGATCGCGGCGGCCGAGCGGGTCGTGGAGATCCGGCAGTTCGGGTCGACGCGGTCCATCAACGCCTCGGCCGCCGCGGCCATCGTCATGCACGAGTGGATCCGATCCCACGCAATCCGGCCCCACTAGTACACCGAACCGGGAATGCCAAGCTCGTGGCGCCGGTTACGCAACCTGACCGTACCCGTGGCGGAGTGTCGGTGGTTGTGCCTAGTCTCGTCCACACAGCCGGACGTCGATCCATTACGAGGGGAGCCCGGTACGCATGATCACTTTCGATGGTGTCTCGAAGAGGTTCCCCGACGGTTCCGTGGCCGTCAGCGACTTCACGCTCACGATCCCGTCGCGGTCGACGACGGTGTTCGTCGGCTCGTCCGGCAGCGGCAAGACCACCCTTCTGCGCATGATCAACCGCATGGTCGACCCGACGGGCGGGCGGATCCTCATCGACGATGAGGACGTCGCGGCGCTCGAGCCCGTCGCGCTCCGTCGCCGCATCGGCTACGTCATGCAGAACTCGGGCCTCCTGCCCCACCGCACGGTCATCGACAACGTCGCGACGGTCCCGATCCTCCAGGGGGTCAAGCGGGCAGAGGCGCACGAGCGCGCGCTCCGTCTGCTCGACACCGTCGGCCTCGACCGGGCGTTCGCCAAGCGCTACCCGGCCCAGCTCTCCGGTGGTCAGCAGCAGCGGGTCGGCGTCGCGCGCGGCCTCGCCGTCGATCCGAACATCCTGCTCATGGACGAGCCGTTCGGCGCCGTCGATCCGCTCGTGCGCGACGAACTGCAGCAGGAACTGCTCCGCATCCAGCGGGAGCTCTCCAAGACCGTCGTGTTCGTCACGCACGACATCGACGAGGCCTTCCTCCTCGGCGATCAGGTCGTCATCCTGCGCACCGGCGGCATCGTCGCGCAGGCCGGGACGCCCGCCGAGATCCTCGCGAACCCGGCCGACGAGTTCGTGGCGAGCTTCGTCGGCGCCGACCGCGGGCGCCGCTCCCTCCACCTCGATCGCAGCCACGGCGACCGGGTGCTCGTCGACGGCACGGGCCGGGTCGCCGGGATCCTCGCCGACGGGGCCCCCTCGTCATGACCTGGGTCCTCGCCAACCTCGAGCAGATCTGGCGGCTCACGCTCGATCACGTCGCCCTGAGCGTCCCGCCGATCGTCCTCGGGTTCCTGATCGCCGTGCCGCTCGGCTGGCTCGCGCACCGCTATCGTCCGTCGCGCGGCGTCATCCTCACGGTGAGCGGCCTCCTCTACACGATCCCCGGCATCGCGCTCTTCCTGTCGCTCCCCGTCGTCCTCGGCACCCGGATCCTCGACCCGCTCAACGTCGTCGTCGGCATGACGATCTACGCCGTCGCGCTGCTGGCGCGAACGGCGGCCGACGCGTTCGACGCGGTGTCGGGAGACGTCCGTCAGTCGTCGGTCGCCGTCGGCTACGGGCCGATCCGGCGCTTCTTCGAGGTCGAGCTCCCGCTCGCGGGCCCGGTCCTGCTGTCGGGACTGCGTGTCGTGTCGGCGAGCACGGTGAGTCTCGTCACCATCGGCTCGCTCATCGGCGTCTCGAGCCTCGGCTACTTCTTCCTCAACGGGCTGAACCGCCGATTCCCCACCGAGATCTTCACCGGGATCGTGGGCGTCATCGTCATCGCCGTCGTCTTCGACCTGCTGCTCGTCCTCATCGGGCGCCTCGTCCTGCCGTGGGCCCACGTCACCCGGCAGCGCGAGCGGCGGGGACGGAGGGCCGTCGCGTGAACTCCGTCCTCGGCGCCCTCGCCTGGCTCACCGACCCCGCGCACTGGTCGCGTGCGGACGGTATCCCCGTCCGCCTGCTCGAGCACCTCGGCATCACGGGTTTCGCGGTGCTCGTCGCGGCGCTCATCGCCGTGTCGCTCGGCCTCTACATCGGCCACACGGGACGGTTCTCGTTCCTCGTCGTGAGCACGACGGGGGCGCTCAGGGCGTTGCCGACGCTCGGCCTCCTCGTACTCTTCGCCCTCTGGCTCGGGGTCGGGCTCGGGCCCGTCATCATCGTGCTCGTGGTCCTCGCGATCCCGCCGCTGCTCGCCGGCGCGTACGCCGGAGTCGAATCCGTCGACCGGGCGACCGTCGACGCGGCCCGGGCCGTCGGCATGACGGAGTGGCAGATCCTCACGCGCGTCGAGGTCCCCCTCGGCCTGCCGATCATCGTGGGGGGACTGCGGTCGGCGGTGCTGCAGGTCGTCGCGACGGCCACGATCGCCGCGTACCTGCCGATCGGCGGGCTCGGCCGGTACATCTTCGACAACCTGTCGCTGCGCAACTACGAGCCCGTCTTCGCCGGGTCGATCCTCGTCACCCTGCTCGCGCTCGTCCTCGAGGGCGTCTTCGCGGTGGTGCAGCGACTCGCCGTGCCCACGGGCGTCAGGATGCTCCAGAGTGGAACCATGGCGAATGCGCGGGCGAACAGGGCCGTGCCGCCGGTCGCCTCCCTCGGTACCGCAGGCCCGAACACCGACCTCCACACCTCCGAGTCACAACCCACACAGTAAGGAAACACGCATGTTCACGAAACGACGCAACGGCGTCGCGCTCGGGCTGCTCGCAGCCGGCGCCGCCCTGACGCTCGCCGCGTGCTCGAGCTCCGACCCCATCACGGGCGAGGGTGGCGACGGCGGCTCGGGCGGTTCCGGCTCGGGCGACACGCAGACCATCGCCATCGGCTCGGCCGGTTTCGCCGAGTCGGAGATCATCGCCGAGATCTACGCGCAGGCGCTCGAGGCCAACGACTACACGGTCGAGCGCACCATGCAGATCGGCCAGCGCGACGCGTACATCGCCGCGCTCGACGACGGCTCGATCGACCTCGTCCCCGACTACACGGGCAACCTGCTGCAGTTCTACGACGAGGGGAACGAGGCCGTCACGAGCGACGAGGTCTACACGGCGCTCGGCGAGGTCCTGCCGGACGGCTACCAGGTCCTCGACCAGGCCGAGGCCGAGGACAAGGACAGCTACAACGTCACGAAGGAGTTCGCCGACCAGTACGGCCTCCAGACGCTCGAGGACCTCGTGAAGGTCACCGAACCGCTCGTGATCGGCGGCAACCCCGAGCTGGCCGAGCGCCCGTACGGACCGATCGGTCTGCAGGAGACCTACGGCGTGCAGCCGTCGAGCATCCAGTTCGAGCCGATCAGCGACTCGGGCGGCCCGCTCACGGTGCAGGCCCTCCTCGACGGCACTGTCAACATCGCCAACATCTACTCGACGACGCCGGCGATCGCCGATAACGGCTTCGTGACGCTCGAGGACCCGCAGAACATGATCCTCCCGCAGAACGTCGTGCCGCTCATCAACTCCGACGCCGCGACGGACGAGGTCGTGCAGATCCTCAACAGCATCTCCGCCGAGCTCACGACCGAGGACCTCATCGAGCTGAACGGGCGCAACCAGGGCGACGAGAAGGCCTCGCCGGCCGCCCTCGCGACGGACTGGCTCGCCGAGAAGGGCCTCGTCGACTAACCCAGACAGCTACACCCGTCCGAGGGCGCCAGGTCTCCCTGGCGCCCTCGGCACGTTACGGGCGCCCTCGGCAGGTCACGGCACCCTCGTCGCGTCGATGGCAGCCGCACTCGAGACGGCGGACTCGGATGTGACGCGGAGGCGTGCGCGATAGTCTGGACCCGTGACTGGACACGATCTGTTGGGCATCCCCGAGACGCGGCTCCCCGCCGAGCCGGAGGTCGTCGCGGCGCTCGCGGCGGCGACGACGATCGACGACATCGAAGCCGTCGTCCGGGCGCACCCCACCTCCTCGCTCGCCTGGGCCCTGCTCTCCGAGCACAGCTTCCACCCCGCCTCTGCGCTGCAGGCCTACGCCTACGCGCGCGTCGGGTACCACCGCGGTCTCGACGCCCTCCGCAAGGCCGGCTGGCGCGGGCAGGGGCCCATCCCGTGGTCGCACGAACCGAACCGCGGCGTCCTCCGTTCGCTCTACGCCCTCCGCAAGGCGGCGGCCGCGATCGGCGAGACCGGCGAGGTGACGCGCCTCGATGAGTTCCTGCGCGGCGCCGACGAGACCGCCGTCGCGCGCATCGAGTCGCTCGGCGAGATCCGTGATGAGCCGTCTCCCTCGACCGAGGCGTTCGTCATCCGCGGCCTGGACTGACCCGGCCGCGCAGTGAACTGACCGGGCACCCGCCCGGCCGAAGGAAAGGGCATCGAGCATGCCGGGAATCGTGATCGTCGGCGCCCAGTGGGGCGACGAGGGCAAAGGCAAGGCGACCGACCTCCTCGGCAGCCGCATCGACTACGTCGTGAAGTTCAACGGCGGCAACAACGCCGGACACACGGTGG
>CAKTZW010000111.1 GCA_934636065.1 uncultured Labedella sp. | reverse complement strand
CTTCGGATCGCCCCGCAAGCGACCGGGCACGGAGCGGGTCCCGGCATCGACGAGGGTGTCGTCCTGTTCGACACGTCCGGCCTCGACGACGTCGTCATCGACCCCGGCTCGCGCACGGCAATCGTGGGCGCGGGGGCCACCTGGGCGACGGTGAACGCGGCGGCGGAGCGGCACGGGCTGCTCGGCCCCGCCGGGTCCGCGCCGAGCGTCTCCGTGTCGGGATACACGTTCGGTGGCGGGATCGGCTGGCTGGTCCGGCGGAACGGGCTCGCGAGCGGGGCGCTCCGAGCGGTGCGGTACGTCGACGGGTCCGGACGACTCCGCGTGGCGTCCGACGACGCACCGGAGGAGCTCGACCGCGAGGCGCTGTGGGCGTTCCGCGGAGCCGGCGGCGTCGGGATCGCGCACTCGCTCGAGTTCGATCTCTTCCCCGCGCCCCGACTGCACGCCGGCGCGATCCTGTGGCACGGGAGCGCGCTCCCCGACCTCGTGGCGGCGTGGGCCGCTGCGCTTCCGCTTGTCGGGGGCTCCGTCTCGTCGAGCCTCTCGGTACTCCACGTCCCGCCGATGCCCCCGTTCCCGGACGCCCTCCGGGGCTCGGTCCCCGTTCACCTCGCGATCGCGGACCCAGACGGTCCCGACGCCGCGGCGCCGCTCCTCGACGCCATGCGCTCCGTCGCACCACCCGTGCTCGACGGCTGGGGCCCGACCGATGCCGCGGGACTCGCCCGCATCCACCTCGACCCGCCCGTCGCGACCGCTGCCATCGGCGATGCGCGCTGGCTCGACGCCTCGGCCGCCGAACTCGCGGGTGACCTCCTCGCGACGGCGGCGGCGGACGACGCGCCGCTCGTGATGATGGAGCTGCGCCACGTCGCTGGGGTCCCGGAACCGGCGCGGGCGGGTGCCGTCGTGTCACCGCCCGGCGACTTCGTCTACCACGCCGTGTCGACCGTCGACCGCTACGACAGGGCGGACATCGAGTCCGCCTTCGGCCGGGCACGCGACGTCTGGCAGGCCGCCGACGCGGGACTCACGCCGGGCTCGTGGGTCGAGGGAGCCGGCGCGGTGCCGTCGGCGCTCGCGCCCGAGGTGCTCGCGCGTGCACGGGCCGCGGCGGACGCCGTCGATCCCGATGGCCGATTCCGCCGCTCCCGACTGCTCGGCTGACCCGACGCATGCCTCAGGAGTCGGAGCGCTTCCCGCGTCGTCGGGCGGCGGACCGGGGCGGGGCGGCGCGCAGATGATCGCGAACGCGCGTCAGCGGGGCCGACATCGCCGCGACGTCGTCCGCCGTGAGGGGCGCGAACATGAGGTCCTTGAGCACCGCGATGTGGCCGGGGAACACACGGGCGAGCAACTCGCGCCCGGCCTCGGTGATGGTCACGGTGACGCTCCGCTCGTCGTCCGCGGAGGGGGCGCGCGTCACGAGTCCCGCCTTCTCGAGGAGCCCGGCCTGATGGGTGAGGCCGCTCCGGCTGTAGACGACGCCATCGGCGAGGTCGGTCATGCGTCGACTGCCGGACGGCGCGTCCCCGAGGGTCGCGAGCAGCTGGAACTGGACGTAGCTCAGGCCCCCCGCATCGCGCAACTGCTGCTCCACGGCGTGCCGGATGAGGCTGCTCACCTCGATGAGGGCGAAGTAGGCCTGGAGTTCGGCCGGGTCGAGCGACGGCGGGTTCTCGGTCATGCGATCATCCTACTTGCTTCGACATCGAAACAGTGTTACGGTTCCTACATGCTTCGAAATCGAAGCAACAGAGAAGTCCAACGAAAGCGAGCGGTGTCATGAAAGCAGTACGTTTCCACGAGGTCGGCGGCCCCGAGGTCCTGGTCTACGAGGACGCCGACCAGCCCACGCCGGGCGCCGGCGAGGTGCGCATCCGGGTCGCCGCGTCGGCGTACAACCCGGCGGACGCGGGCATCCGCGGGGGCACCCTCCCCTTCCCGGTCACGCTGCCCCACGTTCCGGGTTACGACGTGTCCGGCACCGTCGACGCCCTCGGGGACGGGGTCGACGGCGTCACGGTCGGTGACGCCGTCATCGCCTTCCTCCCGATGGGCGAGAACGGAGGAGCGGCCGAGTACGCCATCGCTCCGGCCGACGCCCTCGCCGCGGCCCCCACGAGCATCGACCTCGCCGACGCCGCCGCGCTCCCGTCCGTGGGGCTCACGGCGTGGCAGGCGCTCGCCGAGTACGCCTCGCTCGCGGCGGGGCAGCGCATCCTCATCGTCGGAGCGGGCGGAGCGGTGGGCGGCTACGCGATCCAGCTCGCCAAGCGCACCGGCGCCCACGTCATCGCGACGGCGAGCCCCCGCAGCCGGGAGGGCGTGGCCGCACGGGGAGCCGACGAGGTCATCGACCACACCACGGCGACGGTACTCGATGCGGTGGACGAGCAGGTCGACGTGCTCCTCAACCTCGCGCCGATCGACCCCGAGGAGTTCGCGTCGCTCGTGGCTCTCGTCCGCGACGGCGGCGTCGTCGTGAGCACCACGGCCTGGATGCCGACGCCCGACGACGAGAGCCGTGGAGTCCGGAGCGCGACGGTGTTCGTCCGGAGCGACCGGGAGCAGCTCGCGCAGCTCGCCGCTCTCGTCGACGGCGGGGACGTCCGCGTGGAGGTCTCACAGCGGGTGCCGCTCACCGAGCTGCCCGCGATCCACGAGCAGGCGGCCGCGGGCACGCTCCGCGGCAAGGTCGTCGTCCTGCCGTGACCACGGTCGCGTCAGCGGCGGGAGGGATCCCGTCGCCGAGCCCGGTTCACGCCCGTGCGTGGACCGGGCACGCGACGTCGTCGTGCCCCGTGCAGGCGACAAGCTGCGAGCGGCACGACAGGTCGGCACAGTTGCGCATCCGGTTCGTCGGCGCCTCGCACACGACGCAGCGCCCGATGACGGCCGCGTGGTCGCTGAAGTCGACCGATCCGCGCTTGTCGAACACGTAGAGCGATCCGCTCCACAGGCCGTCGTCGCCGAAGCGCTCGCCGTAGCGCGCGATTCCGCCGTCGAGCTGGTACACCTCCGAGAACCCGCGCGCGACCATCAGGCTCGAGAGCACCTCGCACCGGACGCCGCCCGTGCAGTAGGTGACGACGGGCTTGTCCTTGAGGTGGTCGTAGGCGCCCGAGTCGAGGATGGCGACGAACTCCCGGGTCGTCGCCACGTCCGGAACGATGGCGCCGTCGAATCGGCCGATCTCCGCCTCGAACGCGTTCCGGCCGTCGAACAGCACGAGGTCGTCGCGCTCGGCGGCGAGGGCGTCGAGCTCCTCCGGGCTGAGGCGCACGCCCCCGCCGACGACACCGTCCTCCGCCACCCGGAGCTCGTCCGGAGCCCCGAAGGAGACGATCTCCTCCCGCACCTTGACGCTCAGTCGCGGGAAGTCCGTGCTCCGTCCGTCCTCGTCGAGACCCGTGCCCTCCGACCACTTCACGTCGAGGCTGCGGAACGCGGGGTACTCCTTCGTCCGCCGGAGATAGCGCTTCACGCCGTCGAGGTCGCCCCCGAGCGTGCCGTTGATGCCGTCGCGCGAGATCAGGATCCGGCCGCGCAGCCCGTTCGCCTCGCAGAGCTCACGCTGCCAGAGGCGGATCGCGTCCGGATCGGCGAGCGGCGTGAACGCGTAGAACAGCAGGATCTTGGGAACGGCCACGCCCCAGTGTACGAAACGTCGGTCGCGTCCCCCGGTCGGCCCTCGATCGCTGCCCTTCGACAGGCTCAGGGACCGGGGGGGGGCGACGTCGGGATCGACCCCACCATGCGGTCGCTGAGCCGGTCGAAGTGTCCCTTCGACAGGCTCAGAGGCCGGGGAAGGGGGCAGCAGGGGCCTAGGGCGCAGGCGTCCGGGCGGCGAGGGCAGCGCGGGTGTCCTCCTGGATGAGGTCGGCGTTGATCGCCGCTCCGGCCTGGAGGCCGGCGGCCGCTCCCGAGATGACCTGCGTCTTGAACTCCGTGACGTTTCCGGCGGCGAAGACGCCGGCGGCACTCGTGCGCCCCATCTCGTCGACGGGGACGAACGATCCGAAGAGAGCGCCGCCGTGGACGAACTCCTCGGTCTCGACGCCGAGCGGCGCGAGCACGTCGGCGCGCGCCCAGACGCGCGTCGCGACGGCGAGGGCCTCGATCGGCACCCGGGTGCCGCTCTCGAGCCGGACGGCGGCGACCTCGCCGGCCTCGGAGACGAGCTCGGCGACGCGCCCCTGGATCACCTCGACCCCGCGGGCCGCGAACTCCTCCCACTGCTCGTCGCTCGGCTCGAAGGCGTCGTTGAGGAAGAGCACGACGCGATCGCTCAGCTGCCGGAAGAGCGAGACCTGATGCGCCGCGAGCGCGCTCGACGCGAGGACGCCGATGATGCGGTCGCGCACCTCCCAGCCGTGGCAGTAGGGGCAGTGCACGACGCCGCGCCCCCACTGCTCGGCCACGCCGGGAACGTCCGGCAGCTCGTCGCGAGCGCCCGTCGCGGCGAGGATGCGGCGGGCCGTCACCGTCCGCACGTCACCCTCCGCGGGTCGGATCTCGACGCGGAAGCCGTCGCCGTCCCGTACGAGAGAGGCGACGTCGCCCTCGAGCACGCGCACGCCGTACTGCTCCACCTCGGCGCGGCCGATGGCGTAGAGCTCGCGAGGCGGCGTGCCCTCCCGGCCGAGGTAGTTGTGCACGTGCGAGGCCGGGGCGTTGCGCGGGTCCCCCGCGTCGACCACGAGCACGGAGCGGCGCGACCGCCCGAGCGCCAGGGCGCCGCTCAATCCCGTGGCGCCTCCGCCGATGACCACGACGTCGAATGTCTCGTCCATGTCCGTGCCTTCCCGTTCTGCCGATCCGCGTGGGTGCGGGGTGCGATCGTCACGCTCGTCCAGCGTGCGTCGGTTTTGCGGGATCGACAACTTTCCTTGCCGGAACGGCAACGAGCAGGCATGCTGGGGCGATGAACGACGCTCCGACCGAACACCGTCACGCCCGCAGTCCCCGGGTTCACCTGCAGGCCGTGGATCCCGCCGTGACGACCGAAGAGGTCCTCGACGGGGTCGGTGCGCGGCTCCGGGCCCTGCGGACCCGCCGGAACGTGACGCTCGGCGAGCTCTCCACCGTCACGGGCATTTCCGTCAGCACCCTCTCCCGACTCGAGTCGGGCGGGCGGAAACCGACGCTCGAGCTCCTCCTCCCGCTCGCCCGGGCGCACCACGTCCCCCTCGACGAGCTCGTCGCCGCTCCGGCCACGGGTGATCCCCGGATCCACATGAAGCCGATCCGGCGGCACGGGCGCACATTCATCCCGCTGACCAAGCGACCGGGCGGCGTGCAGTCCTACAAGCAGCTCGTGCCGCCGTCGACGGGCGAGCCCGAACCCAAGACCCACGAGGGCTATGAGTGGCTCTACGTCCTCTCCGGGCGGATCCGTCTCGTCCTCGGCGAGCACGACCTCGAGCTCGGACCGGGGGAGGTCGCCGAATTCGACACGCGCGTTCCGCACTGGATCGGCAATCCGGGAAAGGAGACGGCCGAGGTGCTCAACCTGTTCGGTCCGCAGGGCGAGCGTCTACACGTGCGGGCGAGCCCGAAGGCGCCGGCCTGAGCTCCGCTGCCGCTCCCGTCCGGGCGTACCGCTCGGCGAGCGTCGTGAAGGCGGCGGCGAGCTCCGGCGGACCGACGGCCTCCATGTCGGCCTCGAACCTGCCGAACGACGCGGCGAGCGCTCCCCAGGACCAGGAGCCCGCTTCGAGGCTGCAGCTGTTCTCGTCGATCGCGGTGACCGTTCCGTCGCCCGCGAAGGGGAGGACGTCGCGCGCGGGAAGGCGGAGGATGACGGTGCCGCGGCACGGCCATGCGTTGACGTCGGACCCCGTGAAGCGGCCGGAGACGAAGTCGTTCACGTCACCGCCCGGCACCGTGCGGGGGACGAAGCGGGGACCGTTCGGCACGCGCGGGCTGATGCGGTCGACGCTGTAGAGCCGCCAGTCGTCGCGGTCGAGGTCCCATCCCACGAGGTACCAGCGCCCGTGCGAGGTGACGAGGTGGTGGGGCTCCGCGCGGCGGGGCGGGGACGGCTGACGGGCGGTGGTGTCGGCGAGGGAGTGATCGGCTTCGTCGGCCCCCGCGCGGGGCGGGTAGTCGAACCGGAGGGTCTCGCGGTCGCGGATGGCGCGTGCGAGCGTGACAAGCACGTCGACGGAGATCGTCGCGGGGGCGGCGTCGCCCGGTCGGCCGACGGTGGTGACGTCGAGGGCGTCCAGGCGATGCCGGAGCCGGGAGGGCATCACCTGTCGGATGGTGGCGAGCGCTCGGATCGCGGCCTCCTCGATGCCGGCGCCGATTCCCGGGGCGGCCCGCAGCGCGATCGCGACGGCGACGGTCTGG
>CAKTZW010000110.1 GCA_934636065.1 uncultured Labedella sp. | reverse complement strand
GCGGCAGAGGCCCCGGCCCGCGCGTCGCGCCGGATCACGGAGATATTGCCGGACACCGTGTTCACGAGGACGTCGACCGCGAACGGGCCGTCGCCTCCCGCCGTCCCCTGATAGCCCCGCCCCCGCATGCCGCGGATCACCTGCCCATCGAGCTGGAGCGTGCCGCTCACGGTGTTGATCGTGTAGGTGGCGCCGAGATCACGATCGAGGCGCGCGGTGAGGGCGCCCGAGACGCTGTTCACGCGGATGCGGTTGCACCGGCCGTCGATGTCGGCGAAGACGTCGCCGGAGACGGTGTCGGCCTTGATGCGATCGATCGCGCCGGAGAGCGTGATGTCGCCCGACACCGAGTCGGCGGAGAGGGGGCCGCGGTGATTCTGCGCGCTCAGTTCGCCGGACACGCTGTGCAGGACCAGATCGCCCTCGAGTCCGTCGGTCTGGATCTCCCCGCTCACCGTGCTGAGACGGGCGTCGTTCGACAGGCCCGTGACGAGCGCGTCGGCGGAGACGGTCCCGAGCGTGACGGCCACTGCACGCGGCACGAGCACGCTGACGGAGGCCTTCGCGGAGTTCCGTCCGAAGGCGCCGAGGAGGTCGATGACGTTGTCCCACCGCAGTTGCGGGTGGTCGATCTCCAGGCGGTCGCCCTCGATCGCGACCTTGAGGTCCCGCTGGGTCACGGAATGGACCTCGACGCGCGCGCCGGGTTCGTCGTGGCCGATGATGTCGATCTGGCCGCCGATGAGGCTCACTTTGAGTGAGCGGACCGTCTCCAGGTCGATCACGCGCGACTCTCCCGCCGCGATCATCCATTTCTCGAGTGCCATCGTGCTCCGCCTTCCGGGTCGCTGTTGGAACTCACGATATATCTCGACTTGCGCGCGGTCAAGATATATCGCGAGTGAGCCGCGGTTCGCCGCGCGCTTGACCTTGCCGCTGCGTCAACTCCTACCGTTGGTGCCATGGACAGGATGACGTGGGACGACGACGCGAGCGGCGAGCGCGAGGTCGCGCGGCTGTGGACCATCCACGAGGTCGCGCGGGCGAGCGGCATCACGAGCAGGACGCTCCGGCACTATCACGCCATCGGCCTGCTCGAACCGACGCAGACCGCCGACAACGGCTACCGGCTGTACGGAGCCGACGCGCTCGTGCGCCTGCAGCGCATCCTCGTCCTGCGCGAGCTCGGACTCGGGCTCCCGGCGATCGCCCGGGTACTCGAGGAACCCGGCGACCTCGCGGAGTCCTTGCGGTCCCACCGCACGGCACTCGAGAGAGAAGGAGAGCGGCTGGCGCGGCGGATCGCGTCGGTCGGACGGACGATCACAGCGATCGAGAGAGGAGAGGATCCCATGACGAGGGACATGTTCGACGGGTTCGACCACACCCGCTACGAGGACGAGGTGGTCGAGCGCTGGGGCGCGGAGGCCTACAGCTCGTCCGATGCCTGGTGGAGGGGGATGAGCACGGAGGACAGGATGCAGTGGGGTGAGCGCTCTCGCGCGCTCGCCGAGGACTGGATCGCCGCGTGGAAGAGTGGACTCGACCCGGCCGGCCCCGAGGCCGGTCGGCTGGCCGCCCGACACGTCGCCTGGCTCGGCACGATCCCCGGCACGCCGGGCGCCGGGGGTGCTCGCGTGAAGGAGTACATCACGGGACTCGGCGAGCTGTACGTCGCGGATGAGCGCTTCGCGGCGAACTACGGCGGCCCGGAGGGCGCGACCTTCGTGCGGGATGCGCTCACGGCCTACGCCGACGTCCACCTCTGATCGCGGCGGACGCGGCGGGCTGCCGCGATCCTCGGTCGGGGCGGGGGAGGGAGGGCGCGTCGCGCCCTCCCTCTGTCACATCCCCGGCGGGGTGGCCGTGGGGACCGGCGCGGTGGGCGTCGGTTCGTCGCGGGCGGAGGTCTCGGCGGTGGTGGTGGCGGTGGCGGTCGCGGCCGGGACCGACGGCGCGGGGATCGCGAACAGCGGGAGCGTGATGTTGCACAGCGGTCCGATGAGGAGCGCGAACGCGACAGTGCCGAACCCGACGTTGCCCCCGAGGATCCAGCCGATCGTGAGCACCGCGACCTCCACGGACGTGCGTGCGACCCAGATCGGCACCCCGAACCGCCGGTGGAGGCCGGTCATGAGGCCGTCGCGCGGCCCGGGGCCCATGCGGGCGCCGATGTAGAGGCCGCTCGCGACGGCGAGCAGGACGAGACCCGCAGCGAAGACGAGGATCTGCGCCCAGAGGACGGTGATCGGCGGAACGAGCCAGAGTCCGAGCTCGATCGACGGGCCGATGATGAGGATGTTGAGCACCGTGCCCACACCGGGCTTCTGGCGGAGGGGGATCCAGAGCAGCAGCACGGCGACGCCGATGAGGTTCGTGAGCACGCCGATGCCGAGGACCGTGCGCACGGAGAGCCCCTGCGCGAGCACCGTCCACGGGTCGACGCCGAGGACCGCTCGGATCATTAGGGAGCCGGCGATGCCGTAGAGGACGAGTCCGACGAGGAGCTGGGCGATGCGGCGGGCCATGATGAGTATCCAATTCCGATTTTGGCTTTCGATCAAGAGTCCAATGTGACTATGGTGACCGGATGGCCGACGTCCACATCACCGCGCGGGCTCTCGCCGCGCTCCTCGGCGACTGGCGGGGCCCGGATGCCGCGTACCGCAGCCTCGCCGACCGGGTCCGATTGCTCATCCTCGACGGCCGGGTCCCGAGCGACACCCGACTGCCCGCGGAGCGCGACCTCGCCGAACGGCTCGGGCTCAGCCGCACCACCGTCACGGCCGCCTATCGCGAGTTGCGGGAGGGCGGCTACCTCGACAGCCTTCGTGGCTCCGGGAGCGTCGCTCGGCTCCCGGGCGCCTCTCCCGCGGTCGTGCCGGTGCGGGAGCACGGCGCGCTCGACTTCAGCAAGGCGGCGATGCCGGCCTCCGCGCTCGTGACGGAGGCGTCGGTGGCGGCCGCCGCCCGGCTGCCCCGCTACATCGCCGAGTTCGACTACGACCCGGTCGGCCTCCCCGAGCTGCGGCGCGCGATCGCGGAACGCTACAGCGAGCAGGGGCTGCCCACGTCGCCCGACGAGATCATGGTGACGCTCGGAGCCCAGCACGCGATCGGCCTGCTGGCCCGCACGATGGTGGCGCGCGGTGACCGGGCGCTGCTCGAGATGCCGAGCTACCCGCACGCGCACGACGCGCTCCGCACCGTGGGGGCGCGACTCGTCCCTGTCACCGTCACGAGCGACCACGGGTGGGACGAGGCCGAGGTGACACAGGCGTTCGAGCGCACGAACCCCGTGCTCGCCTACCTCATGCCCGACTTCCACAATCCCACGGGAGCGTCGATGACCGAGCGGATGCGCGCGACGGTCCGACGTTCCGCCGCTCGCACCGGCACGGTGCTCGTGATCGACGAGACGACGGCGGACCTGTCGATCGATCGGAGCGAGCCGCACCGCCCGTTCGCCGCCGACAACACCGAGGGTGCCCGCATCATCACGATCGGTTCGCTCGGCAAGACCGTGTGGGGCGGCTTGCGCATCGGCTGGATCCGAGCCGATCGTGCGACGATCCGCAAGCTCGTCGTCGCGCGATCCGTCGGTGACCTCGGGACGCCGATCCTCGAGCAGCTCGTCAGCATCGAGCTGCTTCCGCGCCTCGACGAGGTCATCGAGCTGCGACGTGCCCAGCTCGGGGCGACCCGGTCCCGGCTCGAGCAGCTCCTCGCGGAGCACTTCCCGCGCTGGGAGGTGCCGCACGTGAGCGGCGGGCTCGCCGTGTGGGTCGGCATCGGCGCACCGCTCAGCTCCCAACTCGCGCTCGCCGCGCGGTCGCAGGGACTCGTCATCGCCGCCGGACCGCGATTCGGGATCGACGGCGCCTTCGAGCGCTTCCTCCGCCTCCCCATCACGTATTCGCTCGCCGAGACGGAGCGCGGGGTCGAGGCGCTGCGGCGCGCCTGGGGATCGCTCGTGCGGGACCCGGTGCCGGCGATGCCCGATCTGGCGGCCGTCGTCTAGGAGCGCGGCGGCGCCGCAGCGCCGTGCTCGCGCGGGGGAGAACCGCACAGCGGCTCCACAGTCCGGTCCTGCGGCGCTGTGGAAGAATCGGGAGCGCGTGGCCAGAGGCCCGCTCACGCCGGTTCCGCAGGTGCCGGCGGACACGCACTCGCCGCTGTCGCAGCTCGTATCGAGGGACCTCCGTGCACATCCTTGCCGTCCTCAGCATGAAGAACCGCGCTCTCATCGCGCTCGTCACGATCGTTGCGGCGGTGTTCGGCGGGATCGCGCTCACGAGCCTCAAGCAGGAGCTCGCGCCGAGCGTGGAGTTCCCCCAGCTCGCGATCGTGACGACGTACCCGGGGGCGGCTCCGGCTGTGGTCGAGGAGGACGTGTCGACACCGATCGAGACGGCCGTGCAGGGAGTCGCCGGGGTCGAGTCGACGACGGCGACCTCGAGCACCAACCTGAGCCTCGTCTCGGTGACGTTCACATACGGCACGGACCTCGCGAGCGCCGAGCAGAAGGTGACGCTCGCGATCAACAGGCTGTCGTCCGAGCTGCCGGAGGACGTCGATCCGCAGACGCTCACGGGAGGGATCGACGACTTCCCGGTGATCCAGATCGCCGCCTCCGGCGGCGGGTCGACCGACGAGCTCTCGGCCGCCATCAACGCGTCGGTGCTCTCCGACATCCGCGAGCTGGACGGCGTCCGTGACGCGTCGCTGTCGGGCGAGACCGGGCAGCGCGTCACGATCGTGCCCGATCAGGCGCAGCTGCTCGCGGCGGGACTGAGCCAGACCGACATCTCCGACGCGCTCGACCAGAACGGCGTGCTCATCCCGGCCGGCGAGCTCACCGAGGACGGCCGGACTCTCGCGGTGCAGGCGGGCTCGCGCCTCGAGAGCGTCGACGTCGTCGCCGGCATCCCGCTCGTCGGTCAGACGGCGGCGGGCGCTCCCCTCACCATCGGCGACGTCGCGAGCGTCGAGCTCACGGACAACCCCGTCACCTCCATCTCACGCGTCGACGGCGAGACTGCCCTCACGATCGCGGTGACGAAGCTGCCGGACGCGAACACCGTCGACGTGTCGAACGCGGTCCGCGCGCTGATCCCCGACCTCGAGGAGGCGCTCGGGAGCGACACGACGCTCACCATCGTGTTCGATCAGGCCCCCTACATCCAGCAGTCGATCGAGGCCCTCGCGACCGAGGGTCTGCTCGGACTCGGCTTCGCCGTGATCGTCATCCTCGTGTTCCTGCTGTCCGTCCGCGCGACGCTCGTGACCGCGATCTCCATCCCGACCTCCGTGCTCATCACGTTCATCGGCATGCAGGCGACGGGCTACACGCTCAACATCATCACCCTCGGCGGGCTCACGATCGCGATCGGACGCGTCGTCGACGACTCGATCGTCGTCATCGAGAACATCAAGCGGCACCTCGCGATCGTCGGCCGGGAGAGCGGCGCGGACGGACGCGCCGGCGCGATCCTGCGCGCCGTCCGTGAGGTCGCCGGAGCGATCACGGCGTCGACGACCACGACGGTCGCCGTATTCCTGCCCCTCGCGTTCGTCGGCGACATCTCGGGGGAGCTGTTCCGTCCCTTCGCCCTCACCGTGACGATCGCTCTGCTCGCGTCGCTGCTCGTGTCGCTCACGATCGTGCCGGTGCTCGCGTACTGGTTCCTGCGGGCGCCGAAGCCGCGGAAGGCGACGGCGCCGACCGAGGCGACGGCACCGACCGCGGCGACGGCACCGACGGCACCGACGGAGGCGCATCGGGCGACCGAGCTTCCCGCGACGGGTGCCGCTCCCGTCCCCGCCGCTACGTCGACCGCCCATCCCGAGGACTTCGAGCCCGTCGAGGCGACGCACGCCGCCGCGGGACCCGACAACGGCGAGGCCGGGACCGACCCCGCGACCGGTGAGGCGGTCGAGGACGGCTCGACCGAGCAGGGCGCGACCGACGAGACCGAGCACGACCAGACCCCGGTCGGCTCGGATGCGCCGCCTGCGTCTGCCGCCCTGCCGAGCGGGGTCACCGCCGCGCCCGCGATCGTGGAGCCACGGTGGATCATCGACGCCGGGTCCGCGTCCCAGTCGGTCGCCGAGACGGAGTCGGTCACTGAGACGGAGTCGGTCGCCGAGACCCAGCCGGCCGCCGATCCGGAGCCGGACGTGAACGCCGACCCGGAACCGGTCTCGGTCGTCGACGAGTCGGCCCCCGAGGCGGAGGCGGCCCGCGCGGCCGAACCGACCCCCGAAGCCGACACGCCCGCACCGGTGCAGCAGCCCGCGCGCGAGCCCGTCGCCCACTCGGAATCCGAGCCCGTGCTCGTGAGCGCAGCGGCCCCGGCCAGCCGGCGCGCCCGCCGTGGTGAGTCCGTCGTCGACGAGGACGTCGAGCACCCGACCCTCCTGCAACGCGCGTACCTCCCGATCATCCGGTGGAC
>CAKTZW010000109.1 GCA_934636065.1 uncultured Labedella sp. | reverse complement strand
CGTCCTCCGGCCCGCTCGCCGTTGCGACGGCGCCGGTCGCGACCCCGTCGGCGTCGACGTCGATGATCGGGAGCATGCCGGTCTCCGCGACGGTGTAGGCCTTCGCGAAATCCTCGTCGACATTCGGCTCGACCCACGCCAAGTCGTCCTTCGAGTGGTCGTACTCGGTCGGCACGAGCGCGAAGTCGTCGCCGTACTCCTCGAGCCCCGTGCGGACGCTGTGACGCACGGCGCGCATCGCGTACTCGTCGCGCAGGATGAGCGGGTCGCGGCGCAGGTCCTTCATGAAGGCGACCATCATCGCCGCCATGATGATGCTGAACGGCAGAGCGGCGACGATCGTGGCGTTCTGCAGAGCGGTGAGGCCGCTGCCCTCCTCGCCGCCGGCGACGAGGAGCACCGCCGCGATGGCGCCGACGAGCGTCCCCCACACGACGGTGATCCACCGCGACGGGTCCGGACGGCCCTGCTGCGAGAGCGTGCCCATCACGAGCGACGCGGAGTCCGCGCCGGTGACGAAGAAGATGGCGACGAGCACGGCCAAGAGGATCGTCGTGACACCGGAGAGCGGGAGGTTGGCGAGCACGCCGAAGAGCACGTCCTCGGGCGGCGACGCCTCGAGTCCGGCCCCGTTCATCTGCTGGTCGATCGCCGTGGTTCCGAAGATCGCGAACCACACGAACGACAGCCCGGACGGGACGAGCACGACGACCGACACGAACTCGCGGAGCGTGCGGCCGCGCGAGATCTTCGCGATGAACATGCCGACGAAGGGGGACCAGGAGATCCACCACGCCCAGTAGAAGATCGTCCAGCCCGAGAGGAACGCCTGCGTCTCCTCGCCCTGCGACGCGGATCGGCCGACGAGGTCGGGGAGGTCGCCGATGAAGTGCGCGGCGACCGAGGGGATGATGTTGAGGATCAGCAGCGTCGGGCCGACGAAGAACACGAAGATCGCCAGCACGATGGCCATGACGGCGTTGATGTTCGACAGCGCGCGGATGCCCCGCGAGACGCCCGAGACGGCCGACGCGATGAACGCGGCCGTGAGTACGGCGATGACGCCGACGAGGAGTCCATTGCCGAGGTCGCCGAGTCCCGTCACGAGCTCGACGCCGTGCCCGATCTGCAGGGCGCCCAACCCAAGGGAGGCCGCGGTCCCGAAGAGCGTCACGATGATCGCGAAGATGTCGATGATCTTCCCGACGGGACCCTGCGTGCGGTGCTCGCCGAGGAGCGGGGCGAAGATCGACGAGATGAGCGGGGTGCGGCCCTTGCGGTAGGCGCCGTACGCGATGGCGCCACCGACGAGTGCATAGAAGGACCAGGCCTGGGGACCCCAGTGGTAGAGCACCTGCGACTGCGCCACGTGCATGGCATCGATCGTCCCGGCCTCCGCCGTTCCCGGGGGCGGCGACTCGAAGAACGTCAGCGGTTCCGCGGCGCCCCAGAAGACGAGGCCGATGCCCATGCCCGCCGCGAAGAGCATCGAGATCCACGAGAACATCGTGTACTCCGGCTCCTCGTCGTCGCGGCCCAGCCGGATGCGGCCGAAGCGGCTGAAGCCGACGTAGAGCATGAAGACGAGGATGATCGTCGCGATCGTGGTGAAGAAGAAGCCGGTGTAGTCGACCACCCACGCGAGGGCGGCGCTCGCCGTGTCGGCGAGGCTCCCACCGCCGAGCACGCCCCACGCGATGAAGGCCACGGCGAAGCCGACGGCAACGCCGGTGACGACGCGGTCGGTGCGGAACGCCCGGTTGGTCTGCTCGACCCCGAGACCGGGGATCAGCGCGGGGTGGATCGACTGCGGGGTCGCGTCGGTCGTCTCGCGGAGGACGCGACGGGCGGCGTCGCCTGCTCGATTGCTGCGGCGCTCGGGGTGCTCCGCGGGGGTCGGTCGGGTGGTCTTTTTCGTCTCGCTCGAATCATCCACGGTCGTCCATGCTCCCAACTTCTGCGCTCAATGGCCAATCGTGCGCCCGGTGCGCCCGTGCGGGGGCCGCCATCCGGCCCGAATGAACGGCCCGATCACGGCCGAAAACCTTGACACGATAGGCGCCTCGCGCGAGGCGGCGCACGGGCTTGCCAAGCCCCGCGTGAGCGTGGGTCACCTTCGCTCGGACCGCTCGGGACGACCGCCGTCGCGGCGCCTCCCCGTGGGACCGTCGAACGAACCCCAATCGGTCGGCGTCCGGTCGTAGGCTGAGCGCGTGACCGACGACCGCAACTCCGGCTCCCCCGCTCCGCTCGACTCCCCGTCCTCCCCCGGTTCGCCCCTCGGCGCGGCCGCCGACTATGACGTCGTGATCGTCGGCGGTGGTCACAACGCGCTCGTCGCGGCCGCGTACCTCGGTCGCGCCGGCAAGAGCGTCCTCGTCCTGGAGCGGCTCTCCCAGGTCGGCGGTGCGGCCGTATCCGCCGAAGCCTTCCCGGGCGTGGACGCACAGCTCTCCCGCTACTCCTACCTCGTGAGCCTCCTTCCCCCGCGCATCATCGAGGAGCTCGGACTCCACCTCACCCTCGCGCGGCGCGACGTCGCGTCCTACACCCCCGATCCCGCGACGGCTGGGGAGACGGGCCTGCTCGTCGCCGTCGACGATGCCGAGCGCACCGCCCGGTCGTTCGCCGCCATCGGGGCCGCGGGAGATGCGCGACAGTTCGAGCTCTTCTCCGACCACTGCCGCGTCCTCACCGAGACGCTCTGGCCGACCCTGATGGAGCCGCTGCCGACGCGCAGTGAGGCACGGGCGCGCGTGCTCGCCGCGGGAGACGAGCGCGCCGAGGGCGTGTGGGACGCGATGATCGAGCAGCCGATCGGTGGCGTCATCGAGCGGAACCACGAGAGCGACCTCGTGCGCGGGGTGCTCCTCACCGACGCGCTCATCGGCACGTTCGCCGGGGCCTACGACGAGGACCTCGAGCAGAACCGCTGCTTCCTCTACCACCTCATCGGCCAGGGCGACGGGCGATGGGACGTCCCCGTCGGCGGTATGGGCGCCGTGTCGGGGGAGCTCGCGCTCGCCGCTCGCCGCGAGGGCGCGACGATCCGCACCGACGCCGAGGTGATCGCCGTCACCCCCGACGGGCGCGTCCGGTTCCTGGACGGCGAGCAGGGCGACGAGCGGTTCGTCACGGGACGGTGGGTCCTCTCGGGCGTCTCGACGCCCACTCTCGACGGGCTCCTCGATGCGTCCGGATTCGAGCGGACGACGCGCGGCGCGACTCCCGGGAACCACCCGCGGGAGGGCTCGCAGGTCAAGGTGAACCTCATGCTCACGCGCCTTCCGAAGCTCAAGGACCGGACGGTTCCGCCGGAGGACGCCTTCGCGGGCACGTTCCACATCAACGAGAGCTGGTCGCAGCTCGAGGCGGCGAGACAGCAGGCGATCGCCGGGGCCATCCCGTCGCCGCTGCCCTGCGAGATCTACTGCCACACGCTCACGGACCCGAGCATCCTCTCGGAGGAGCTCCGCGCGTCCGGTGCGCACACCCTCACGGTGTTCGGCCTGCACGTGCCCGACCACCTCCTCGACGGCATGGACGAGGGTGAGGCGCGCGCCATGCTCACGCGCGCGGTGCTCGAGTCGCTCGACAGCGTGCTCGCGGAGCCCATCGAGGACGTCATCATGCGCGACCCCTCGGGGGCGCTGTGCATCGAGACGAAGACGACGAAGGACCTCGACCGCATCCTCGGACTGCCGAAGGGCAACATTTTCCACGGCGGACTCGACTGGCCGTTCCTCGAGGACGACGACCCGCGCGAAACGCCGGCGCAGCGTTGGGGCGTGGCCACGGGTCACGACCGGATCCTCCTGTGCGGTTCGGGCGCGCGGCGCGGCGGCGCCGTGAGCGGTCTCGGCGGGCACAACGCCGCCATGGCCGTCCTCGAGGCGGAGGCCGCCGCCGCTCGCTGAGCCGCGAGCACACCACACGGACGCGACCACACGGTCGCTGAGCCTGTCGAAGCGCGACAAGCTCAGGGACCGGGCGCTCAGGGACCGGGCGCTCGGGGACCGCCCTATCGCACGTCGCGGAGATTGAGGAGCGACCGCAGTCCCAGGCGCCGACGCACCGCGTGATCGGTGAGCGCATCGACGACGGCGACGGTCCCGAGGAGCCGGGCGCCGGACCGTCGCACGATCTCCTGGACGGCGAAGGCCTGTCCGCCGGTGTCCACCCAGTCGTCCACGATCACGACGCGGTCGGCCGTCGTCAGAAGTCGCTTGCGAACGGTCAGCTCGAGGTTGCGCCCGCGGTAGTCGAGCGGAGTTGAGGCGTTCAGCCAGACGTCGCTGTCGGCGAGCGCTCGACGCTCCTTCTGCACACCGACGAATCCGGCGCCCATCTCCACCGCGAGAAGCGCACCGAGTGGGTAGCCGCTCGTCGCGGGGCCGACCACCACGGTGGGGTCGGCGTCCGGAAGCAGGTCCGCGAGGGCGCGTCCAAGATCGCGGACGATGCTCGGCTCTCTCAACCAGCCCGTCATGTCGGCTCCCGCGGACCGGGTTCCCGCATCGCCCACCCACCGGAAGCGAGCGATCAGTCGCTCCCGCAGGTCGTCCGTCACCATCCGGCCAGCGTACCGATGCCCTTCGACAAGCTCAGGGACCGCGCGCTGGGGAACGGCGGGTCAGTGGCGGCGGTGGTCCTGGATCGTGATGCGGGGACCGCGCCGGGGCTTCCGGATGCCGCTCAGGCCGATGAGGCGCAGGACGCGCTGCCGCTGACCGGCCCAGGGCGCGAGCAGTTCGAGCATGCCGTCGTCGTCGACCGCCTCCCCCCGGAGCGCAGTGCCCACGGTGGCCGCGAGGTGGTAGTCGCCGACACTCACCGCATCGGGGTCGCCGTGGGCACGGATGGTCACCTCGGCGGACGTCCACACGCCGATCCCGGGAAGGCTCGTCAACCGACGCCCGGCCTCGACCGCGTCGACGTCCGCCGACCGGTCGATGGCCTCGGCCACCCGGCTCGCGCGCACGACGGTCTGAGAGCGGCGAGGATCGACACCGGCCGCGTGCCACTCCCAGCTGGGGATGAACCGCCACGCCTCCGCGGTGGGAACGACGAACATCCCCTGGGGAGCGGGCCCCGGCGCCGCCTCGCCGTGCCGCCGCACCAGTCGGCGCCACGCGCCCCACGCCTCGACGACCGTGACCTTCTGCTCGATGATCGCCGGCACGAGCATCTCGAAGACGAGCCCGCCCGACGACAACCGGATACCGGGGTTCCGCCGCAGCACCTCCGAGAGCAGCGGGCTGGAGGAGACGTCCAGCCCCGACCAGTCGTCATCGGCGCCGAGCAGGTGCGGCACGCGTGCGATCGCCCACTCCCGGCCGGGTCCCCAGGCGCGCGCGTCGACCTCGCCGGCCTCTCCGGTGGCCCGGCGCTGGCGCAACCACACCGTCGCGCCGCCGAGCGGCGTACGCATCGTGAGCCAGACGCCCGAGGCGTCCCGCCGGAAGCACGGGCCGTCTCCCCCGCGCGAGAACACCGAGATCGTCGCGGCCAGGTCGAACGGTCCCCTCGGCCGATACACCGTGGAGAGGTGCGGATCCGGAGCCGTGCGGGAAGTCGAGGACGGGCGGGAGGATCGGGTGGCACCGCCCGCGGCGAGCGCCGCGACGGTCGCCCCGTCGAGCGCTCGGGAGCCGACCGGCAGGTCCTCGGACGCAGCCGGCTCGACGACGAAGGGCTCGATCGGCGCGGTGATGTCGGCGAGCTGCGGGAGCTCGGCGAGGCTGACGGGTTCGGACATTGCGGCAACCCTAACCCGGCCCCACCGACATCGCCCTCGCGACACCGTTCACCCTCCCGTCACCCGACGGGAGGACACTGTCCCCATGAGTACCTCCGAGCCGTTCATGCCCGCCCACGAGCCGCAGCGCGACGAGGATCCGCACGATCGTGAGATCGACGCCGACGTCGACTCCGATGTGAACGAGGACGCGGGCGCACCCGACGCCGACGCGGACGACGCCGCGGCCGCAGCACCCCACGGTCGGCCGTCGTCGCTGCGGAAGCCGACCCCCGGCGACCGCCTGAGCCCCGAGGCTCTCGACAGCGAGAGCTGACGCCGCCGAGTAGCGCCCAGTCGGCGCGCCTAGTCCCACTCGGACGGAGCGGTGGAGCGCGTCGACGGGAGCACGACGGCGTCGGCCCAGCGCTCGATCCAGTCCTCCTGATGCAGGGTCCGCGGGGGGACGCCGACGGCCTCGAGGACCTCCTGCATCGGCACCGGCCCACCCGCCTTCCGCAGGATGCGGGCGCGGATGATCGCGCGCGCGTAGACCTCGCCGCGGACCACGATGCGCTGGTCCATGAGCACGGCCCGCTCGTCGTAGCCGACGATGCGGGACTCGATCGTGAAGCGCTGCCAGAGCTTGAGGGACTTTCGGAAGGTGATCGTCTCCGACGCGACCACGGGGTACCACGAGTGCTGCTGGAAGATCTCGTAGATGCCGCTGCGGATCGTCAGCTCGAACCGACCGAGATCGAGCAT
>CAKTZW010000108.1 GCA_934636065.1 uncultured Labedella sp. | reverse complement strand
GAACGTCAGGAAGGTACCCGAGAGCAGGATCGCGACGAAGCTGTACAGGGCGACCTCGCCCAGGAGGAAGGACCAGTGATCGGGGAAGACCTTGCGGCCGAACTCCTTGACGACCGCGGAGATCGACGTGCGCTCGTCGAGGTAGTTCGACGCGGCGGCGGTGAAGCCGCCGGACTTCTTCTCGACGGCCGTCGTGGGCCGCGTTGCGGTGGACGTGCTCATCAGTGACGCTCCCAGAAGGACGGTCCCACGGGCTCGGTGAAGTCGCTCTGCGCGACGAGGTACCCCTCGTCGTCGACGGCGATCGGGAGCTGGGGGAGGGGTCGAGCGGCCGGACCGAAGATCACGGCAGCGTGGTTGGCCACGTCGAACTGCGACTGGTGGCACGGGCACAGCAGGTGGTGGGTCTGCTGCTCATAGAGGGCGACGGGGCAGCCGACGTGCGTGCAGACCTTCGAGTAGGCGACGATGCCGTTGTACGACCAGTCCTTCTTGGACTCCTCCTCGATGAGGTCCTCCGGCTTGAGCCGCATGAGGAGGACGATCGCCTTCGTCTTCTCCTCGATCATGTGCTCGGAACCGGGGAGGTTCTCGGGGATGACGTGGAAGACGGAGCCGATTGTGACGTCCGACGCCTTGATCGGCGTGCCGTCGGGGTCGCGCGCGAGCCGCGTGCCGGCCTCCCACATGGTGTGGCTGAGCAGTTCGACCGGGTCCTCACCCTCGGGCGCCAGGCCGCGGAAGAGCACGACGGCGGGGAGCGGGAACGCGATGAGGGAGCCGATCAGGGTGTTGCGGATGAGGGAGCGACGACCGAAGCCGCTCTCCGTGTTGGCCTCGTCGAAGATCTCGACGGCACGAGCCCGGGTCGCGTCGGTGCCGCGCACCGGGTGACGCACGTCGATGGCCTCGTGATCGGCCATGAGCGCCTTGCCCCAGTGGACGGCTCCGATGCCGATGCCGAGGAGGGCGAGCGTCATGCCGATGCCGATGAACATGTTGTTCATGCGGACGGATAGCAGGTCCTCCGGGACGATCGGGAACGCCATGTACGCCGCCACGGCGAAGATACTGCCGGCGAGCGAGAGGTAGAAGAGCGTGTAGACGGCGCGCTCGGCGTTCTTGGCCTTCTTCGGGTCCGTGTCGGTGACGCGCAGCCGGTGCGGGGGCAGTCCGGGGTCGCGGACGGCGTCGGAGGACACCACGGCCGTACCCGTCGAGACGGCAGGCGTCCCGTCGTGGTCGCCGGCAGCGGCGAGATCCGTGCCGCTGGTTCCGTCCTGTGCCATGTTGCTCCTTCTGCTTTCCGTACTGCTGTCGTCGATGCTGTGCTGATGGGGCGCTGGCGCCTAGTTGGACCGGGCCGTGATCCACACGGTCAACGCCACGATGATGCCCATGCCCGCGATCCAGAGGAACAGGCCCTCCGCGACGGGACCGAGCGCACCGAGGGGGTGGCCGCCGACGGACGTCGCGTTCTCCTGGAACTTGAGCGCGGTGATGATGTCGCGCTTGTCCTCGGGCGTGAGGTTGGCGTCGTTGAAGACCGGCATGTTCTGCGGTCCCGTGAGCATCGCCTCGTAGATGTGCGACGGCGTGACCCCGGTGAGTGCCGGAGCGTACTTGCCCTCGGTGAGCGCACCGCCCGCGCCGGCGACGTTGTGGCACATGGCGCAGTTGATACGGAACAGCTCAGCACCGCGAGCCGCGTCGCCCTCGGCGTCGAGGTACTGCTCCTCGGGGATGGACGGGCCGGGCGCGATCGATGCGACGTACTGAGCGAGGGCGTTGACCTGGTCTTCCGTGAACTGGACGGGCTTCACCGGGGCCTGCGGCGCCTGCGCCTGGAGCGGCATGCGACCGGTGCCGACCTGGAAGTCGACGGCCGCGGCTCCGACGCCGACGAGGCTCGGGCCGTCGTCGCTGCCCTCGAGGTCGAGACCGTGGCAGGTGGCGCAGTTGGCCTGGAAGAGCTTCTCGCCCTCGTCGACCGTGGCCTGCGTCGTGGTGGCGGAGCTGTCCGCGACCGCGGTGGACGAGCTGACGAGCGCGTACGCGCCACCGGAGAGGAGGAGGCCGAGCGCGATCAGCGAGACGCTCGCGAGCGGCGAACGCCGACCCGTCTTGCGGGCGGTGCGCGGCTTCCGGGAAGTTCTGAACATGTGTGGACTCTCCGGTGCTATTTCAGGACGTAGATGACGAAGAAGAGGCCGATCCAGACCACGTCGACGAAGTGCCAGTAGTACGAGACGACGATGGCGCTCGTCGCCTCACGGTGACCGAACGACTTCACCGCGTACGCGCGACCGATCACCAGGAGGAACGCGATGAGGCCGGCGGTCACGTGGAGGCCGTGGAAGCCCGTCGTGAAGTAGAACACCGAGCCGTACGAATCGGAGCTGAGCGTGACGCCCTCGCTCACGAGCGTGGCGTACTCCCAGATCTGACCGGCGACGAAGATCGCGCCGAGGGCGTAGGTGAGGAAGAACCACTCCACCATGCCCCAGTCCTTCGGGTTGCCCGAGGTGGAACGCGCCTGCGAGCGCTCAGCGGCGAACACTCCCATCTGGCACGTCACCGAGGACGACACGAGGATCAGGGTGTTGACCAGCGAGAAGGGGACGTTGAGCAGGCTCGACTGCTCAGCCCAGAGCTCAGGGGCCATGGAGCGGAGGGAGAAGTAGATCGCGAAGAGGCCGGCGAAGAACATCACTTCGCTTCCGAGCCACACGATCGTCCCCACCATCACCGGGTTCGGTCTGTTGAGTCGCTGCGCGGTCGCCGCGAAGTTCACTGGGGTACTCGTCACCGTTCCATTATGGCCGAAGTCGAACGCGAAATCGTGCACGGAGAGGCCCGTTTCTACATGTCGTCGAACTTAGGAGAGCCTTAGTCGTAGCCGCATATCCACCGGCAATCGGCTGCGAAACGGCGGTGGATAGGATCGGATCATGACAGCCACCCCGACCTGGCCCGCCATCATCTCCTCTCTGCTCGACCGTGAGCATCTCAGTGTCGCCGAGGCGACGTGGGCGATGCAGAGGGTGGTCACCGGGGAGGCAAGCCCCGCGCAGCTCGCAGGTTTCCTCGTCGCACTGAGCGCCAAGGGCGAGACGGTGGACGAGATCGTGGGCTTCCGCGACGCCGTCCTCGAGCACGCCGTCCCCCTCCCCGCCGATTCGATGGCCCTTGACATCGTGGGCACGGGAGGGGACAGATTCGGCACCGTCAACGTGTCGACGATGGCGTCCATCGTCGCGGCGGCGTCCGGCATCCCCGTCATCAAGCACGGCAACCGCGCGGCGAGCTCCAAGTCCGGTTCGAGCGACGTGCTCGCGGCCCTCGGCATCGACCTCTCCCTGTCGCCCGAGCGCGTCGCGGGCCTCGTGGGCGAGGTGGGCATCACGTTCGCCTTCGCCTCGGCCTTCCACCCGGGGTTCCGCCACGCCGGTGCGGTGCGGGCCGACCTCGGGATCCCGACGGTGTTCAACTTCCTCGGCCCGCTGTGCAATCCCGCTCGGCCCGAGGCCTCGGCCGTGGGCGTCGCCTCCCTCGATCGTGTGCCGCTCATCGTCGGCGTCTTCCAGACGCGGGGAGCCACGGCACTCGTGTTCCGCGGCGACGACGGACTCGACGAGCTCACGACCACGGGGCACTCGCACGTGTGGGAGGTGAGCAGGGGCCTCGTGACCGAGCACGACCTGGATCCGCGCGACCTCGGCGTCGCCCGCGCCCGCATCGAGGACCTCGTCGGCGGCACTCCCGAGGAGAACGCCGCCGTGGTCCGGCGCACGCTCGCGGGGGAGACGGGTCCGGTCCGCGACATCGTGCTCCTCAACACCGCCGCCGGCATCGTGTCGTACCGGCTCGCCGAGGATCCGTCGCGCGTCCAGGAGAGTTTCGTGCAGCGGTTCCGCGACGCGATGCTCGTCGCGGAGGAGACGATCGATTCCGGCGCCGCGACGCGGACCCTCGACGCCTGGATCGCCGCGACGAGGTCCACCGGTTCCGAGGCGTGACGGCGTCTTTCCCGCCGACCGTCCGACGGCGTACGGTGTGCAGTGGTAGACCCCACCCGACCGTCCAGACGACCCCGGAGGTTTCAATGAAGAAGCTCATCAACGATCCGAAGAACGTGGTGCAGGAGTCCGTCGCCGGCTTCGCCGCCGCGCACTCCGACCTCGTCACCGCCTCGACCGACCCCCTGTTCATCGTGCGTTCCGACGCGCCCGTGCAGGGGAAGGTCGGCATCGTCAGCGGTGGCGGCAGCGGGCACGAGCCCCTCCACGGCGGATTCGTCGGCTACGGCATGCTCGGGGCGGCCGTTCCGGGGCCGGTCTTCACCTCGCCGACGCCGGACCCCATCGTCGCCGCGACGAAGGCCGTCGACGGGGGCGCCGGCGTCCTCCACATCGTCAAGAACTACACGGGCGACGTCCTCAACTTCGAGACGGCCGCCGACCTCGCCGCCGCCGACGGCATCGAGGTCCGATCCGTCGTGACGAACGACGACGTCGCCGTCCAGGATTCCCTGTACACGGCGGGCCGGCGCGGCGTCGGCGGCACCGTGCTCGTGGAGAAGATCGCCGGCGCGGCGGCCGAGCGGGGCGACTCGCTCGACGCGGTCGCCGCGATCGCCGAGCGCGTGAATGCGAACGTACGGACGATGGGTGTCGCGCTCACGCCCTGCGTCGTGCCGCACGCGGGCGAGCCGAGTTTCACCCTGGCCGACGACGAGATCGAGATCGGCATCGGGATCCACGGCGAGCCCGGGCGCGAGCGGATCAAGCTCGAGCCCGCCGACGCGATCGTCGACCGCATGCTCGGCCCGATCCTCGACGACCTCCCCTTCGAATCCGGGGAGTCCGTGCTGCTGTTCGTCAACGGCATGGGCGGTACCCCGCTCGTCGAGCTCTACATCGTGTACCGCCACGCCGCCGAGGTGCTGGCGCAGCGCGGGATCACGGTCGTGCGGAACCTCGTCGGCAATTACATCACCGCGCTCGAAATGCAAGGCGCATCGATCTCGGTCCTGAAGCTGGACGATGAGATGACGGAGCTCTGGGACGCCCCGGTGCAGACCGCAGCGCTCCGGTGGGGACGTTGACAGTGGGGCGGGGCCGACGCGCGCCGCGGAACGGAGGAGAGGCATGACGCTCGGAACCGATTGGGCCGTGGCCTGGGTGCGGAGGTCGGCCGACGTGGTCGCCGAGCACCGCGTCGAGCTGATCACCTTGGACCGTGAGATCGGCGACGGCGATCACGGTGAGAACCTCGATCGGGGCTTCAGCGCCGTGCTCCCGAAGCTCGATGCGCTTGCGGAGGGCGCCTCGCCCGCCGACGTGCTCAAGGCCGTCGCGACGTCGCTGATCTCGACGGTCGGCGGCGCCTCCGGCCCTCTGTTCGGAACCGCCTACCTCAAGGCCGCCGGCGCCATCGCCGACCGTCCCGACCTCGACTCCGCCGCCGTCGTCGAGCTGCTCACGGCGGCCCGGGACGGCGTGGTCCTCCGCGGCAAGGCGGAGGTCGGCGACAAGACGATGATCGACGCGTGGACACCGGCCGTCGACGCGGCTCGCGCTGCCGCGGACTCGGGAGCGGACGAAGCCGCCGTGCTCGCCGCTGCCGCCACGGCGGCGGAGGAGGGCGCCGCCGCCACGGAGCCTCTCGTCGCGCACAAGGGGCGTGCCAGCTACCTGGGCGAGCGGGCCGTCGGTCACCGCGACCCGGGCGCACAATCGAGCGCGCTCATCCTGCGCGCGGCGGCCGAGGCGGCGACGTGACCGTCGGTCTCGTCATCGTCTCCCACTCGGAGAAGATCGCCGAGGGGGTCGTCGAGCTCGCGGGTCAGATGGCCGCCGACGTCGCGATCAGCCCGGCAGGGGGCACGGACGACGGTCGCATCGGCACGAGCTTCGACAAGGTGACGGCGGCCCTGTCGACCGCGGAGTCCGGCGACGGCGTCGTCGTCCTCTGCGACCTCGGATCGGCCGTCCTCACGGCGGAGACGGCCCTCGACTTCCTCGAGGAGGAGGCGCGGGACCGTGTCGAGATCGTGGACGCGCCCCTCGTCGAGGGCGCCGTCGCGGCGGCCGTCGCGGCCGCTTCCGGCGCCGGCCGCAGCGACGTCGCCGCCGCGGCGCGGACGGCGAACAGCATGGCAGGGGAGCCCGATCGCGCGGACGCGACGTCGGACGCCACCGCCGGGGAAACGGGGGACGTGGCCGCGTCCTCGCCCGACGCCGAGGCGCCGTACGAGCGCTCGGTCGTGCTCGTCAATCGCGACGGACTGCACGCGCGGCCCGCGGCCGAGTTCGTGAAGCTGGCCTCGCGATACGACACGCCTGTCACCGTCAACGGCAAGGACGCGAAAAGCCTCCTCGCCATCATGGGGCTCGGGCTCACGGCGGGAGCGACCGTGCGTCTGTCGACACCGCAACGCGCTGGCGCGGAAGCCGTGGACGCGCTCGCGGCGCTCGTCGAGTCGGGCTTCGGCGAGACATGACCGCGGCTCGGGCGGATCCGCCCGGACCGGAGACGAGGGCGGCCCGGCCGCCACGAGAGAACGGATGAGGAACATGGGGATCGACGACATCTCGAAGAA
>CAKTZW010000107.1 GCA_934636065.1 uncultured Labedella sp. | reverse complement strand
CGGCGGACTACACCGCCCAGTTGGCGCGCTCCGTCGGCAAGGTCGTGTTCTTCGCGAAGCACATCGACGTCATGGATCAGGCCGAGCGCGTGTTCCAGTCCCGCGGCATCGGAACCGTATCGATCCGGGGCGACCAGCAGACGACGGCGCGCCAGCAGGCGATCGACGCGTTCAACACCGACGACTCGGTGTCGATCGCGGTCTGTTCGCTCACCGCCGCCGGCGTCGGCGTGAACCTGCAGGCGGCGTCGAACGTCGTGCTCGCCGAGCTGTCCTGGACGGCCGCGGAGCAGACCCAGGCGATCGACCGCGTCCACCGCATCGGTCAGGACGAGCCGGTCACCGCGTGGCGGATCATCGCCGCGCACACGATCGACGCGAAGATCGCCGAGCTGATCGACTCGAAGCAGGGCCTCGCCGCCCGTGCGCTCGACGGGTCCGATCAGGACAGCGGATCGAGCGACTCGGTCCAGCTGAACGCTCTCATCCACGTCCTGTCCGAGGCGATCGAGGCCGCGGCGTAACACCGCTTCACGAGCCATGAGGTGTCGCGTTTCGTTCCCTCCGCACCCGGAATGGGAACGAGATGCGACACCTCACGACTCAGGGGGATGACCAGCGCCCGCCTCGACCCGCCGCCCGGAACCGGTGCTCCGGTCGGCCGGTGCTGCCGTAGCTGAGCGAGACCGTCGCGGTCCCGTCCCGAGCGAGTGCGGCGAGGTAGCGCTGCGCGGTCGCCCGGGAGATCCCGAGCCGGCGGGCGACCTCCGGGGCCGATAGATCCGTGTCCGCCGAGGCGAGCGCCTCGAGCACCGCCGTCTCCGTCGCCGAGCGGCCCCCGACGCCGCCGGCTCCCTCTCCACCGAGGAGGGCGCGACGCGCTCGGCCGATGGTCTCCTGGTCCGCCTCGGCTCCCGGACCGAGGAGGTTCCGGTACCGCGCAAAACCGCGGATCAGTTCCACGAGGCGATCGTCGGGGAACGGCTTCACGAGGTAGCCGAAGGCCCCGGCCCGGAACGCCCGTCGGATCGTGTCGGCGTCGGTCGCCGCGGACAGCACGATCGCATCGACATCCACGCGTCGGAGCAGCTCGATGCCGTCGCCGTCCGGCAGGTAGACGTCGACGAGGAGAAGCTGCGGACGCAGGTCCGCGATCGCCCTCTCCGCCTCACCCCGGGTGCCGGCCGTGCCCACGACGCGGTACCCCGCCGTCGCCGAGACGATGTCGCGGTGCAGTCCCGCGACGCGGAAGTCGTCGTCGACGATCACGACGTCGATCTCGCTCACGGTGCCTCCTCGGTGTCGGGTCGCGCGACTCCGTCGGTCGCGGGGTCGACGGCGTGCGGGAGTCGGACGCAGAACACGGCGCCGTGCCGGCCCGGGACTCCCGCCGACGCGAGCCACAGGTCACCGCCCGAGCGGCGGACGATGTCGCGGGACAGAGGAAGGCCGATCCCGTGTCCGTGCGCCGCCTCGGGATCGCCCGCTCCGTCGGGTCGCGGTGCGAACGGATCGCCGTCGACCCCGGCGCCGGAGTCCATCACGGAGAGGTAGAGGTCGTCCCCGTCGACGAGCGCCTCCACCTCCACCCACGCCTCCGCCCCCGCGCCGGAGCGGCCGCGGACCGCCGCCGCGATGCCGTTGTCGACGAGATTGCCGAGCACCGTCGTGACGTCCTCGGGGCGGCGCAGCGCCCCGTGCGCGTCGGCGTCGTTACCGATCCGCAGGCGCACACCGCGTTCCTCGGCCTCGATGCCCTTGGCGCCGAGGAACGCCTGCAGGAACGGTTCCCGGATGAGGTCGGCGTTCTCGAGCGGGAAGCGGACCGGGCCGTGGCCCACGACGCCCGCGAGGTACGCGCTCGCCTCGGCGACGTCGTTGTTCCCCAGCAGGCCGCTGAGCACGTGCAACCGGTTCGCGAACTCGTGACGCTGAGCGCGGAGCGCGTTCCCGAGCGTCTCGACGGCGTTCAGTTTGCGACTGAGCGCCTCGACGTCCGTCCGATCGCGGATGATCGAGACGCGCCCGAGCGCCCGGCCGGCTCGGCTCACGGGACGGCTCTCGAGGAAGAGGACCCGGTCGCCGTGCAGGATCGGGCCGCTCTCGCCGTCGCGGCCGAGCCGTGCGGCGAGCTCCGGGCCGAGGACGTCGTCGAGTCCCCGCCCCACGGCTCCCGTCACCGCGAGCAGCTCCTCGGCACGTGGGTTCGCCACGGTGACCGTGCCGTCGGTCCCGGTGCCGAGCACGCCGTCGCCGACGCCCGCGAGCACGGCCTCCTGATCGACCGCGAGGGCGAGGAGCTCGTCCGGTTCGAGCCCGAGAGTGTCGCGGTGCAGTCGTCGGGCGATGAGCCACGCCGCGCCCGCACCGGCGAGCAGGGCGACGAGGGCCGCGAGCGCGACGGGAGCGGCGTCCGCCGCGACCGTCTGCCACACGCGCGACGGTGCGAATCCGACGCTCACCTCTCCCACGACGCGGTCCGGGTCCTCGATGGAGCGGACCGGCACCTTGGCGCGCGCCGAGTCGCCGAGGGTGCCCCGCTCCCACGACACGGTCTCGCGTCCGGCGAGCGCCGACGCCGGGCTCGTCGACACCGGATCGCCGATGCGTTCGTCCTCCGGGTGGGCGAGGCGACGACCGGTGTCGTCGGTGACGACCACGAACAGGGCACCCGTGCGGTCTTCGACGTCCGACGCGAGGCGCGCGACGGCCGAGCCGACGAGGTCGGCGTCGTCGAGAGGGACGGGACGGTCCGACTCGCGCTCGGCGGCCTCGCGGACCGTCGGATCCGACGCGACCGCCTGGGCGATGTGCAGCGCGGAGGCCTGTGTCTGCTGCACGAGACGTTGGAATCCCGTCCAGGCGAACAACGCCGTCGTCACGACGGACACAAGCGCCATCGCCGCGAGGATGAGCCAGAACATCTGCAGCGTGAACGGCCGCTTCCCCCGGGGGCGCTGGGCGCGCCGCACCCGAGGCGGGGTCGGTGATGCCTCGATCGTCATCGTCGCTCCGTCCGGTCGTCCTCGCCCGCTCCCGAGCGTAGACCCGGCCGTCCGCCGTCCACGAGCAGAATGCGCAGAACCGGCTTTTCGCGCGATTCGCGAGCAAACGAGCAGTAGCGAGACGGTGGCGCGCCGTCCGCCTAACGTGGCCCGGACCAGCTCACCAAACGGACGAAGGAGTCCCTCGTGCTCGTGATCCTCGGTTTCGGGATGGTCGCCGTGTTCATGGCGCTCATCATGACGAAGCGCATGACCCCGGTGCTCGCCCTCATCGTCGTGCCGACGATCTTCGGCCTCTTCGCGGGCGCGGGCCTCGGCATCGGCGACATGGCGCTCGACGCGATCGGCGGGCTCGCGCCCACAGCCGCCCTGCTCATGTTCGCCATCATCTACTTCGGCGTCATGATCGACGTCGGGCTCTTCGACCCCGTCGTGCGCCTCATCCTCCGCATCGCGGGCCACGACCCCGTCAAGGTGGTCGTGGGCACCGCCCTCCTCGCTGCGGTCATCTCCCTCGACGGCGACGGATCGACGACCTTCATCGTGACCACGTCGGCGCTGCTGCCGATCTACCTGCGGCTCGGGCTCAGCCCCGTCGTCCTCACGTGCGTCGCGGGTCTCGCCAACGGCGTCATGAACATCCTGCCGTGGGGCGGCCCGACCGCCCGCGCCGCAGCCGCTCTCGACCTGCAGGCCTCCGACGTGTTCGTGCCGATGATCCCCTCGCTGCTCGCCGGCATCGCGGTCGTGTTCCTGTTCGCCTGGCACCTCGGGGTCTTCGAGCGGAAGCGGCTCGGGGGAGCGATCGACGACGCGGCGCTCGGCGGGGCCGCGGCGGGTGGCGCGTCGCGGAGTGGCCGGAGCGCAGGCGGTCGCCCGTCGCGCAGCGCAGGCCCCCGCGGTGTCGTCATCGCGGACCACCGGATCTCGACCGAGAGCATCCGCACGCTCGTCGACGATCACGACACGGCGATGGCGGACACGGCACTCGACCCCGCTCGCGCGACACTGCGCCCGAAGCTGCTGTGGTTCAACGCGCTGCTGACCGTCGCCGTCATGGTGCTGCTCGTGCTCGACATCCTCCCGCTCGCCTACATCTTCATGGCCGCGAGCGCGGTCGCCATCCTCGTCAACTTCCCGCACGTGAAGGACCAGGCCGAGCGCGTCGTGGCGCACGCCCCGAGCATCGTCGGCGTCGTCTCGATGGTGCTCGCGGCCGGCGTGCTCATCGGCGTCCTCGAGGGCACGGGAATGGTGACCGCGATGGCAGAGTGGGTCTCCGCGAGCATCCCGGACTCCCTCGGCTCCTTCTCCGCCGTCATCACGGGCTTGCTCAGCATGCCCATGACGTTCTTCCTCAGCAACGACGCGTTCTACTTCGGCATCCTCCCGGTGCTCGCCGAGAGCGCTGCGACCTTCGGGGTCGACCCGGTCGACATGGCGCGGGCGTCGATCACGGGTCAGGTCGTGCACATGCAGAGCCCGCTCGTGCCGGCGATCCTGCTGCTCGTCTCCCTGGCCGGCGTCCACCTCGGCGATCACCACAAGAAGGTGCTGTGGCGAGCGGTCGTGGTCTCGCTCGTGATGCTGCTCGTGGCCGTGCTGGTCGGCGCCGTCGCCCTCGGTGCCTGACCCCGCCCACTCACCCTCCTGAAAACGTCGTAGGTGCGCGAATATTCGCGCACCTACGACGTTTTCAGGGGTAAGAGGGGGTCAGGAGGCGAGGCGCTCGCGGACCTCGAAGAGCGACGGGTTCGTCGCGGTGCTGCCGTCGGGGAAGACGACGGTCGGGACGGTCTGGTTGCCGTCGTTCACGCTCGCGACGAACTCGGCGGTGCCCGCGACCCGCTCGATGTCGATCTCGTCGTAGGCGATTCCCGCGCCGTCGAGCTGCTTCTTCAGGCGGGCGCAGTAACCGCACCACTCCGTCGTGAACATGGTGATGCTCGAGCCGTGCGGGGTGTAATCCATACCGGTCAGTTTACTCCGCTCCCACGCGCTAGGGTCGTGATGGCGGCGATCGCGACCGCGAGCATGCCGCGTACTCCAGTCGAAAGGCGAAACTCGATGCGAATTGGCGTGCTCACGAGCGGTGGGGACTGTCCCGGTCTGAACGCGGTCATCCGCGGAACCGTCCTGAAGGGGACGAAGATTCACAACCAGTCGTTCGTCGGCATCCGCGACGGCTGGCGCGGCGTCGTCGAGGGCCTCACGATGCCGC
The DNA here is from genome assembly GCA_934636065.1 of uncultured Labedella sp. Taxonomy (GTDB): domain Bacteria; phylum Actinomycetota; class Actinomycetes; order Actinomycetales; family Microbacteriaceae; genus Labedella. The sequence continues at coordinate 1,389 of CAKTZW010000107.1, read as the reverse complement.
TCGACCGCCACACCGTCCGCGGACTCTCCAAGCAGGGTGGGACGATCCTCGGGACGAGCAGGACGAACCCGTTCGAGGGCCCGCACGGCGGCCCGGAGAACGTCCAGGCGACTCTCGATCGGATCGGCGTCGACGCACTCATCGCGATCGGGGGAGAGGGCACGCTCGCTGCGGCGAAGCGCCTCACGGACGCCGGCCTCAAGATCGTCGGCGTCCCCAAGACGATCGACAACGACCTCGACGCGACGGATTACTCGTTCGGCTTCGACACGGCCGTCGAGATCGCCACGGAGGCGATCGACCGGGTGCGGACGACCGCCGAGTCGCACAAGCGCTGCATGGTCGTCGAGGTCATGGGGCGCCACGTCGGCTGGATCGCCCTGCACGCGGGTATGGCGGCGGGTGCCCACGCGATCCTCATCCCGGAGCAGCCGCAGTCGATGGAGCAGATCTGCGAGTGGGTCCAGAACGTCGCCGACCGCGGTCGCGCCCCGATCGTCGTCGTGGCGGAGGGCTTCACGCTCACGACGATGGAGACGGCGCACTCCGAGAAGGGCCTCGACGCCTTCAACCGCCCGAGGCTCGGTGGCATCGCGGACATGCTCGCCCCCGAGATCGAGGCCCGCACGGGCGTCGAGTCGCGCGCGACGGTCCTCGGACACCTGCAGCGCGGCGGCGTGCCGAGCGCCTACGACCGCGTGCTGTCGACCCGCCTCGGAATGGCCGCGATCGACTCCATCATGCGCGAGGAGTGGGGCACGATGGTCGCGCTCAACGGCACGGAGGTCGTGAACGTGCCGTTCGCGGACGCCGTCGGCCGACTGAAGACGGTCCCGCAGGAGCGCTACGACGAGGCCGCCATCCTCTTCGGCTGACCTACTACATGAAAACGGAGATGGTGCACGTCACGACGTGCACCATCTCCGTTTTCATGTAGTAGGGCGGGGGTCAGGCGGCCTCGAGGACGAGGACGTCGAGGATCCACGCGAGTTCGAAGGCGCGCTCCCGCCACTGCGCGTAGCGGCCACTCACCCCGCCGTGGCCCGCGACCATCTCGGTCTTGAGGATCACGGGCGCGCAGACCTCGCGGAGTCTTGCGACCCACTTCGCCGGCTCGACGTAGTAGACCCGCGTGTCGTTGAGGCTCGTCGTCGCGAGGATGTGCGGGTACTCGACGCCCTCCCGCACGTTCTCGTACGGCGAGTACGACTTCATGTACGCGTACACCTCCGGGTCGTGGAGTGGGTCGCCCCACTCGTCCCACTCGATGACCGTGAGCGGGAGGCTCGGGTCGAGGATCGTGGTGAGCGCGTCGACGAACGGCACAGCGGCGTGGATCCCTGCGAAGGCGTCGGGAGCGAGGTTCGCGACGGCGCCCATCAGGAGCCC
>CAKTZW010000106.1 GCA_934636065.1 uncultured Labedella sp. | reverse complement strand
GTCTACATGGTCGTGGTGGTGCTCATCATGATCGTGTCGTTCTCGCTCGCTGCGTCGGTCGGCAACTCGATCACGTACTAGACGACGCCGTCACCCGGCCGCCGGCCGGTCGAAGCGCCCGTCGCACCTCGTGCGGCGGGCGCTTCCGTGTGCGTGGGAGAGCGCCGGGCGACTCAGGCGGTGCGGCCGTCGTGCGAGGCGCCGTCGCGGTCGTGGTCGGGCTCGAGGGCGATGCTCGCGTCGATGCCGAAGAGGGCGTCGAGGGCGTCGACGTAGCGTTCGTGGTCTCCGGCGTGGGCCGCGTCGCGAGCCCGCACCATCGGGGTGTGGAGGAGCACGCCGGCGAGGTGGCGGAGCGCCTGCTCGGTGCGGCCGTCCTCGTCGCCGCGGGCGCGCGCACGGTCGATCTCCGCGTCGAGGATGCCGAAGACGTGCTGGCGGAGGGCGACGACCGCGGGAGTGAGGGTGATCTCGTCCGAGACCGTCGTGTACTTCTCCGCGGCTCGGCTCACGATCCGGCGGGCATCGTCGGTCGCCTGCAGCTCCTCGAGCGGGGCATGGATGCGGATCGTCTCGAGGTCGAGGAGCTCCACGCCGTGGACGGAGGCGACCGACGGGTCGACGTTGCGGGGGAGACCGAGGTCGATGACCAGCTGACGGGCGACGTGAGCGGGGCACTCCGCGCCGCCGATCGATGCGTGAGCGGGATGCGGGGACGCCGCTCCGTCGAGCTGGAGCTCCGCGACGGTCGAATCGGTCGACGGGTCCACCACGGTGACGGAGGCGGTCGACGGGTGAGCGGTCGAGCCGTGCTCCGCACCGCCGTGCTCCGGACCGAGCTCGCGACGGCCGCGCTCGAGGATGTCGGCGTCGAGCACCGAGCCCGACGCCGTCGTGCAGGTGACGACGAGGTCCGCGCGCGCGGCCTCGCGGGCGAAGTCGGCCTTCTCGACGAGGCGGATGCCGTGCCGGGCGGCGAAGCGCTCGCCCCGTCCGGACGGCGAGTACACGCCGACGTCGGTCGCGCCGCGGTCGGCGATGGCGGCGAGGCTCGCGCCCGCGTAAGCGCCGGTCCCGACGAGCAGCACGCGGACGGCGCTCCAGTCCTCGACGCGCGACTCCGCGAGGTCGAGGGCGAGTCGCACGAGCGATCGGCCGGCCCGGCCGATGGGCGTGCTGTTCTTGACGCCTCGGGACGTCTGCGACGCCCGCTGGAACGCGCGCTCGAGATCCGACGAGGTCGTGCCGGCGGCCCGGGCGCGCTCGAGAGCCCGGCGCACCTGGCCCGCGATCTCACCCTCACCCACGACGACGGACTCGAGCCCGGACGCGACGGCGAAGAGGTGCTCGGCGGCCCCGCGCCCGACGTGCATGTCGAGGGTCCCCGTGAGCTCGTCGCTCTCGAGGTCCGTGGAGGTCCGGATGGCGGCGACGGTCGCCTCGAGGGCCTTCTGCTCGAATCCCTCGGCGGGCTCATCGACGTCGATGTAGGCCTCGAAGCGGTTGCAGGTGGCCACCACGACGGCGCCCGCGAGACTCGCGTCGTGCCGTGCGATGCGCTGCGCGACGGTGCCCGGGTCGACGGCGAGCCTCTCGAGGAGGTCGAAGCTGGCGTTCTTGTGATTCGCCGTCAGACAGATCAGCACCCGACCATTCTACGCGGCGTCGAAAGACCTCGGGCCCCCGGTTGACCCGGCCGCCACCCGCTCGGACTCGGGCGTGCGGGATGCGAGGATGGAGGCGTGAAGCTCGACCAGAACCACCCTCTCGTCTCCGGCCGGACGAGCGCCTCCCGGCTCATCCGCGCCTACCGCGGCGAGCGGCCCGACGTGACGCCCGTGTGGTTCATGCGCCAGGCGGGGCGTTCGCTCCCCGAGTACCGCGAGCTGCGCGTGGGGACGCGCATGCTCGACGCCTGCCTCGACCCCGCGCTCGCGAGCGAGATCACGCTCCAGCCGGTGCGTCGCCACCACGTCGATGCGGCCATCTTCTTCTCCGACATCGTCGTCCCGCTGAAGCTCGCGGGCGTCGACGTCGAGATCGTCCCGGGCAAGGGTCCCGTGCTCGGAAAGGCCGTCCGGACCGCATCGGACGTCGACGAGCTCGTCGCCCTCGACCCGGGGGTGCTCGACGACGCGCTCGAACCCGTGCGCGAGGCCGTGCGGCGGACGGTCGCCGAATTGACGAGCGAGCACGACCACACTCCGCTCATCGGTTTCGCGGGCGCGCCGTTCACCCTCGCCGCGTACCTCGTCGAGGGCGGTCCGTCGAAGGACCACATCCACGCCCGAACGCTCATGCACGCCGACCCGGAGGCCTGGGATCGGCTGATGGCCTGGACGGCGGACATCACGGGCCGCTTCCTCGAGGCGCAGGTCCTCTCGGGCGCCTCCGCCGCACAGCTCTTCGACTCCTGGGCCGGTGCCCTGTCGCTCGACGACTACACCCGCTCCGTCGCGCCTGCCTCGGCCGCCGCGCTCGAGCGCGTCCGTTCCCTCCACGTCGAACCGCTCGACGGCTCGGCCGCGCAATCGGTGCCGCTCGTGCACTTCGGCGTCGGCACGGGAGAACTGCTCAAGGCGATGCACGACATCGGAGCCGACGCCGTCGGGGTCGACTACCGGATCCCGCTCGACGAGGCGAACCGCCGATTGGGCGGGCTCGTCCCGCTGCAGGGGAACGTCGACCCCGCCCTGCTCTCCGCGCCGTGGGAGGTGCTCGAGGCGCACATCCTCGACGTGCTCGAGCGAGGCGCCTCCGCGCCGTCGCACGTCTTCAACCTCGGTCATGGCGTCCCGCCCGAGACGGACCCCGACGTCATCACGCGCATTGTGGAGGTCGTGCACGAGCGCACCGGGGAGAACGCGGACGCATGACCGCGTCGGAGGCGCCGTCGTCGGAGTCCGGTGGGTCCTCCCGCTGGGAGCCGTCGCACGTCGTCGTGGTCGGTGGCGGCATGGCCGGTCTCGTCGCCGCCCTCGATTGCGCCCGCGTGGGCATCCGGGTGACGGTGCTCGAGGCCTCCGATCATCTCGGGGGCGCGCTCCGCGCCGAGGAGATCGGTGGCATGACCGTGGAGGTGGGTGCGGAGAGCTTCGCCACGCGCGGCGGCACGGTCCGGGAGCTCGCGGAGAGCGTCGGTCTGGGCGACCGGATCGTGCCCCCGAACCCCGACGGCGCCTGGGTCGCTGCGGGGAAGGGACGGTTCGCTCCGCTTCCGAAGGCCGGGATTCTCGGAATCCCGTCGAATCCGCTCGCCGACGACGTGCGCGCGGTGATCGGGTGGAGCGGTGCGTTGCGCGCCTACGTTGACCGTGTGCGGCCCGTGCTCACGGTGGGGAAGGAGCACGACCTCGGCAACCTCGTCACGCGGCGCATGGGGCGCGCGGTCCGCGACAACCTCGTCGCGCCCGTCACGATGGGCGTCTATTCGTCCGACCCGGAGGCGCTCGACGTCGCCTTCGCCGCCCCGGGACTCAATCGCGCACTCACGACGGCGGGCTCCCTGTCGGGTGCCGTCGCCACGATGCGGGCGGCGTCGCGTGCGGGATCGAACGTCGAGGGCCTCGTCGGCGGGATGTCGGTGCTGCCGCGCGCGATCGTGCACGAACTCGAGCACTCGTGGGGAGCGGAGATCCGGCGGAATGCGCCGGTCGCGGCGCTCGATCGCGTCGGCGACCGCTGGGCCGTCACCCTCGCCCCGGATCCCGATGCGGTCCCTGAGCCTGACCCGGGTCCTGCGCCTGATGCGGTCCCTGAGCCTGTCGAAGGGTCGACAAGCTCGGGGACCGTGGGAGCAGGGACCGCGGACTCGGAGAGCCCCGAGACGATCCGCGCCGACTACGTGATCGTCGCGATTCCGGAGGCGCCCGCCCTGGAACTGCTCGCTCGACTCGACCCGTCGCTCGCGGACATCGAAGCGGTCGCCGCTCCCCGTGTCGACCTCGTGACCCTCGTCGTCGATGACGCGCGGCTCGACGCGCACCCCCGCGGGACCGGGATGCTCGTCGCACCCACCGCCGGACTCACCGCGAAGGCCATGACGCACGCGACGGCGAAGTGGTCGTGGCTCGCCGACAGCGCTCGGGAGCTCGCGCCGCACCGGCACGTCATCCGGGTGTCCTTCGGTAAGGCGGGCGAGGACACCGTCTCGAGTGTCGGCGACGAGGAGCTCGTCGCGCTCGCGCTCCGCGATCTGTCCACGATGCTCGGCTTCGCCCTCGACCCCGTCTCGGTCGTCGAGGCGCGCCGCACCACGTGGGCGGGCTCCGTTCCGGGCGCCGTCATCGGGCAGCGGGAGCGGACGACCCGGGTGCGCGAGCGCATCCTCGCCATCGGGGGAGTGGACGTCACGGGTGGGTGGCTCGCCGGCACCGGGTTGGCGTCCGTCGTCCCCGACGCGCTCGCGGCGTCGGGGCGCATCCGTCATCACCTCGCGCAGCGCCTGCTCGGCGACGTCGCGTCCGAGACCTGAGTAGCCCCGGCACTCCTACCGCATTCCACGAGCGGAATGCAGGGGGTGGGCGACCGGACGCCGATACGGATACGCTGGACACCTGGCCTCGGCACGCGCTTTCGCGCGCACATCCGCCTTGCAGCCAGTCGATGGACGCCGATCGGACGGAGACGCTATGAAGGGCAAGATCCTCCTCGTGACGGGACTGGCTGCGGGGTACGTCCTCGGCGCCCGGGCCGGGCGCGGACGCTATGAGCAGATCAAGGCCAATTGGCTCAAGCTGTACGAGACGGAGCCGGTGCAGAAGCAGGTGCGCACGGTCCAGGGCTTCGCGAAGGCGCGCGTGAGCGCGGTGCCGTCGACGCTCTTCTCGGGCGCCCGCACGATCGTGAAGATCGTGGCGAGCAACCGCACGCCGGGACAGAAGCTCGACGACACCCTCGGCGAGGTCAACGATGTGAAGGACGAGCTCGGCGACATCGCCGACGGCTCGTCGACGTCCCGCTGACAGGCCGGCCATGAGTCGTTACACGACGGAGACGCCGCCCCGGCGCTCGAAGGAGCAGATGTCGCTGCTCGAGCTCGTCAAGTCCGTGCCGACCCTCCTCAAGAGTCTGCTCACGGCCGAGCTCGACGGGCTCAAGGTCAAGGCGAGCCACATCGGCAAGAACGCCGGCATCGGTGCGGGCCTCGTGGTCGTCGCGCTCATGTTCCTGTTCTTCGCGATCGGCACGCTCGTCGCGGTCGTGATCCTCGCGCTCGCGCTGGTGATGCCCGCGTGGCTCGCGGCACTCATCGTCTTCGTCGCGTTCCTGCTCATCGCGGGTGTGCTCGTCCTCATCGCGCTGCGGTACTTCCGCAAGATCAGTGAGGGACCGAGCCCCGCGGACGAGTTCCAGAAAGACATCCGAGCAGTCAAAGGGGTTGGGGAGTATGACCGGTACTGACAATCCGAGCGCCGAGGAGGTCCGCGCCGAGCTCGTCGCGACCCTCAACGCGATCGAGGACAAGCTCAACGTCCCGAAGCAGGCGGGCAAGGCCATCGATCGCGCGAAGGCGAAGATCGCGGAGCTCCGCGAGGAGAACCCGCAGGCCCTCGTCGGGGGCGCGGCGGCCGTCGCTCTCGCCGTCGGGGCAGGCGTGTGGGCCGTGGCCCGTGCGGTGCTGAAGCGCTAGCGAGCGACGCGGACGACGACATGACGGCGTCCATCGTGCGGGCCTCCTGCACGATGGACGCCGTCGTCTGCGACGACACCGGTACGCTGCTCACGCCGATGTGGCTCGCGCCGCTCGGCGCGGCGGTGCTGCTCCTCGTGATCGTCGCGGTCGTCTTGGCGATCGCGTCGAGGCGTCGGCGGTGACGCGATTCAGGCGACCGTGGCCGGCTCAGCGAACGAGCGGAGGAAATGGCGGGCGAGCCGGCGGGCCGAGGCTTCCGGTTCTGATGAGGTCAGCGTCGCAGCGCCCGCATTCGCCTCGAGGAGGAGGACGATGTCGTCCCAGCCCACGTCGGCACGGACGGACCCGGCCTCCTTCGCTCGCGCGAGGATGCGCTCGACCGTGGCGCGCAGCACCTTCTTCTCGGCGTCGAAGGTCGACCCGTTGAAGAACGCGCGCACCACCAGATCGGCGCAGACCTGCTCACGGGCCTGCTCGACGCAGGCCTGCTCGAGGAGACGTGAGAGCGCGTCCCACGCGTCCGGCGCCTTCTCGAGGGCGTCGACCGCGCCCATCCACCACCCGAGCTGACGCTCGAACACGGCGTCGATCAGCGACCCCTTCGTCGGGAATCGGCGCGAGAGGGTCGCAGCGCCGACTCCCGCTCGACGCGCGATCTCGGACATCGGCGCATCGAGTCCGTCGATGGCGAACAGGTCATGTGCGGCGTCGACGATCCGATCGCGGTTCGCGCGGGCGTCGACTCGGAGGGTCATGCGTCCATCGTAGCAAGTGGAAGACCACTGCCACTTCTGATACGGTGCGGCAAGTGGAAGTGGTCTTTCACTTCCGCTCCGCCGATCGAGGAGACCCATGAAGGCAGCGCAGTTCGTCAGGTTCGGCGACGCGGGCGTCGTCGACGTCGTCGATGCACCCGTGCCGACGCCAAGTCCTGGTGAGGTGGTCATCCGAGTTGCGGCGACGAGCGTCAACGCCGTCGACA
>CAKTZW010000105.1 GCA_934636065.1 uncultured Labedella sp. | reverse complement strand
GCTCTCGACCCTCATCGCCGTCGCGATCGGCCTCAGCTGGGGCTACCTCAAGGGATTCGCGAGCGAGGTGGTCGGGTTCGTGGTGAACCTGTTCCTCGTGATCCCCGGCTTGCCGCTCATGATCGTGATCGCCGCGTACCTGCAGAACGGCGGCATCCTCATGATCATCGCGGTGATCGTCGTGACCGGGTGGGCGTGGGGCGCTCGTGTCCTGCGCAGCCAGACCCAGTCGCTGCGCGGCCGCGACTTCGTGACCGCCGCCCAGTTCTCGGGGGAGCGCGCCCCGCGGATCGTGTTCCGCGAGATCCTGCCGAACATGACGTCGCTCATCGTCGGCAGCCTCTTCGGGGCCGCGACCGCCGCGATCCTCGCCGAGGCCGGACTCGAGTTCCTGGGCCTCGGGGACTCCAGCATCGTCAGCTGGGGCACGATGCTCTACTGGGCGCAGAACTCCAACGCGCTCCTCACGGGACAGTGGGCGCTGCTCTTCGCGCCCGGTCTGTGCATCGCGCTCCTCGCGCTCAGCCTCACGCTCATCAACTTCGGTGTGGACGCCGTGAGCAACCCGCGCCTCCGCGAAGGGAAGGCCAAGAAGTGACCGACTCGACCACCCGCCCCACCGCGTCGAAGCGCGACGAGGTCCTCCTCGACGTCCGCGACCTCTCCGTGATCTACGAGAGCCCGGGAGCCGCCCCCGTCCAGGCGGTCGACCACGTGAGCTTCACGCTCAAGCGCGGCGAGTTCGTCGGGCTCGTCGGAGAGTCGGGGTCCGGGAAGTCGACGCTCGGCTTCGCCCTCACCCGGCTGCAGAAGCCGCCGGCGCGGACCAACGGCGGGAACATCTTCTTCGCGGGCGACGACATCCGGGAACTCGACCCGGAGACGTTGCGGAAGCAGCGCCAGGGCGGCTTCGCGATGGTGCTGCAGTCGGGCATGAACGCGCTCAACCCGGTGCGCACGATCCGCCACCATTTCCTCGACATCTTCCGCGCGCACGGTCACGTCGCGAAGGGCGACCGCGAGGAGCGCGCCGCCGAGCTCGTCCGCAAGGTCGAGCTCGACCCCTCCGTGCTCGCGCGCTACCCGGGAGAGCTGTCTGGCGGCATGCGTCAGCGCGTCTCGATCGCGCTCGCCCTCTCGCTCGAACCGCAGCTCATGGTGTTCGACGAGCCGACGACGGCGCTCGACGTGCTCGTGCAGCACGCCGTCATGGACACGATCCAGGCGCTGCAGAAGTCCGAGGACTTCACCGCGATCCTCATCAGTCACGACCTCGGCATCGTGCTCGAGGCGACGGAGCGGGTGCTCGTGATGCACGAGGGGCGCATCGTCGAGGACGGGTCGAGCCGCGACATCCTCGAACGGCCGCGCGACGAGTACACGCGCATGCTGCTCAGCCACTACGCCGACCCGCGAGCCGAGGTCGTCGAGCTCCCCGGGTTCCCCGACCGGCGCTCGCGCACCGAGGTGGGTATCACGCGGGCGCAGGCCGCCACGAGCGAGCCGAGCGTCGCGACGCGCAGCGTGCGGTCGGCGGATTCCGCGATCGTCGTCGATCACGTCTCGAAGGTGTATCCGCCCCCGCGGCGCGGGGAGAAGCCCGTCCGCGCCCTCGACGACGTGTCCTTCACGCTCGAGCCGGGTCAGTCCCTCGCCCTCGTCGGAGCGTCCGGCAGCGGCAAGTCGACCCTCGCGAAGCTCGTCACGGGCATCGAGAGGCCGACGGAGGGTGCGGTGCGCTTCGGCGACGTCGACGTGACGCGCCTGCGGGCGTCGGGGCTCCGCGATCTGCGCAGCAACGTGCAGATGGTGTTCCAGGACCCGTACGCCGCGCTCAATCCGCTGCACACGGTGGAGTACACGCTCTCCCGTCCCATCCACAACATGACGGATCTGCGGGGAGCCGACGCCCGCGATCGCGTGCACGAGCTGCTCCGCACGGTGGGCCTCACGCCCACCGAGACGTTCGCACAGAAGCTCCCGCACCAGCTCTCCGGCGGACAGCGACAGCGCGTCGTGATCGCGCGAGCGCTCGCGAGCGATCCGCAGGTGCTCATCGCGGACGAGCCCGTCTCGATGCTCGACGTGTCGTTGCGGGCCGGCGTCCTCGCGCTGCTCGAGGACCTGCGCGAGAAGTGGGGCGTCAGCCTCCTCTACATCACGCACGACCTCCTGAGCGCGCGGCTCGTGACCGACGACATCATGGTGCTGCACGGCGGCCGCGTCGTCGAGCGCGGCGCGACGGCGGAGGTGCTGCGCAAGCCGCAGGACGAGTACACCGTGCGGCTGCTCGACGCGGTCCCGAACCCGCGCCGCCTGCGCGAGGACGTCGCGTGACCCTGCCGACCCCGATCGAGCACTTCGGTGGGCTGCCGATGCGACCGGGGAGCGAGGCGTTCGCGCTCGAACTCCCGGTGGGGCGGCTCACGGCGCTGTGCGCCCGTCCGGCCGGCGATCCCCGCGGCGTCGTGCTGTGGGTGCCCGGCTTCACCGGGTCGAAGGAGGACGCGCATGAGATCCTGCCGCGACTCGCCGACGCCGGGTGGGAGGCGTGGGCCTACAGCCCGCGCGGCCAGGCGGACTCGGCGCGGCCGGCGGACGACGACTACTCGCTCGATGCGCTCGCGACCGACGCCGTGGCCGTGGCCCGCATCGTCGGCGGCGGGGCCCCCGTGCATGTCATCGGGCACAGCCTCGGCGGAGTCGTCGCCCGGGCGGCGGTCATCCGTGCGCCGGGGGCCTTCGCGAGCCTGACCATGCTGTGCAGCGGCCCGAAGGGCTGGCCGGGCCGGCATGCGGACACGACGGAGACGGTGTCCCGGTCCGGCAGCATCGGTCTGTGGGAGCGCGACAACTCCGACAAGGTCGACGCGAGTGACGAGGCGATCGGCGCGTTCGAGGCGTTCTTCCGGACTCGGGCCGCCGCGACGGCCGACCAGAACCTCCTCCAGGGAGCCGAGATCCTGCGCTCCGAGGAGGACACGACGGACGAGCTCCGCGCGACCGGGGTGCCGGTGCTCGTCGCGCACGGCGAGGCCGACGACAAGTGGCCGATCGACTGGCAGCGGGAGATGGCCTCATCGCTCGGCGCCCGCTACGTCGTCATCCCCGGCGGCGCCCACTCGCCTCAAGCGGAGGCGCCCGAAGCGACCCTCGACGCCCTCACCACCTTCTACTCCTCCCTCCAACTCCCGTGAGGTGTCGCGTTTCGTTCTCTCCGACGCAGGCGTGAGAACGAATCGCGACACCTCAGCGCCCCTAGAGAATGTGGATCCATGACGCAGCACCTTCCCTTCCCCGACGGCTTCCTGTGGGGCGCCGCGACCGCCGCGCACCAGGTCGAGGGCGGCAACGTCTCGAACGACTGGTGGCTCAAGGAGCACACGCCGGGGACGACGATCGTCGAGCCGTCGGGTGACGCGGTCGACCACTACCACCGGTATCGGGAGGACATGAAGCTCCTCGCGGACGCCGGGCTCACCTCCTATCGCTTCAGCATCGAGTGGGCCCGCATCGAACCGGAGCACGGCTTCGTCTCGCGCGCCGCGATCGACCACTACCGGCGCATGGTCGACACCGCCATCGAAGTCGGTCTCGAGCCCGTCGTGTCGCTCCTGCACTTCACCGTGCCGAGGTGGATGTTCGAGGCCGGCTTCTGGCGGAACCCGGAGGCGCCTGCCCTCTTCGAGCGCTTCGTCGAGACGGCCCTGCCGATCGTCTCCGATGGGGTCCGCTACGTGTGCACGATCAACGAACCGAACATCGCGGCGATGCTCGCGGGCGGTGAGGACGCGGCGAACCTCGTCGCGTACGGCCTCCCGAACCCCGATCTCGCCGTCGCCGACACCCTGCTCGCGGCGCACACGCGGGCCCGCGGCGTGCTGTCGCAGCTCCCGGGCGTGCTGTCCGGTTGGACCGTCGCGACGCAGGCGTTCCACTCGACGGGCGAGCCCGGAGCGGACGAGAAGCTCCGCGAGTACGGCCACCCGCGTGACGACTGGTACCTCGAGGCGGCGCGCGGCGACGACTTCGTCGGTGTGCAGGCGTACACCCGCACGTTCATCGGGCCGCAGGGGCCGCTCCCCGTCGCTGACGACGTCGAGACGACGCTCACGGGCTGGGAGTTCTTCCCTCCCGCACTCGAGCTCGGCGTGCGGAGCGCGTGGGAGCTCACCGGCGGCGTCCCCGTCCTCGTCACGGAGAACGGCATCGCGACGGCCGACGATTCCCGCCGCGTCGCGTACACCGACGGCGCACTGCGAGGACTGCACGCGGCCATAGCGGACGGGATCGACGTGCGCGGCTACCTGCACTGGAGCGCTCTCGACAACTACGAGTGGGCGTCGGGATTCCGGCCCACCTTCGGCCTCATCGGCGTCGACCGCTCCACCTTCGAACGCCACCCGAAGCCGAGTCTCGGCTGGCTGGGCGAGGTCGCCCGCCGCAACGCCCTCTGACGCCCCCGTACCAAGAGATCGCATGGGTACTCGAATTTTCGAGTACCCGCGCGATCTCTTGGTACCGGGGAGGGAGGGGCGGGCGGTGTCGGCGACGTCAGGCCGTCGGCGCCGAAGCCGGGCGCAGAAGCGACGCGCCCGCCGTCTCGGCGATGAGGAGAAGCACCCAGACCGGCATCACCGTCCAGACGATCGCGCCGACCGGGACATCCTTCGGCGCGCACGACGAGACGGGGATCGCGGAGGGTGCTGTGCCTCCGCACGCGCCCGCAACGTCGACGGCCTGGAGGCCGAGAACGATCCCGAAGAGGACGAGCACGGCGCCGCTCGTCGCGGCGACGAGGAGGGATCCCGCGCGGAGCGAGTGACCCGGGCGTGTCCCGCCCGTCCTCCGGCGGGACGACCACAGCCCGACCGCTCCCGCCACGAGGAACGTCCACAGGACGGTGCCGATGGCGAGTGCGAGGAGCCCGTAGGGGGCGCCGTCCGCACACGTCCAGCCGGTTGCTTCTCCGTCGGCGACGAAGTGGCAGGCGATCCGAAGCACGTCGCGCAGCACCCCGACCAACGCGAAGACCACGGCACCGCACCCCACGCTCGCAGCGACGAGGACGAGGAGCAGGAGGCGCCCCTCATGCGGCGAATCCGTGGTCACATCAGGAGCGTACGGACAGCCGACGACACGGGGAAGCCCCACAGCGGGGCACCCTTCCTACCTGAAAACGTCGTTCGTGCGCGATTATTCGCGCACGAACGACGTTTTCAGGGGGGTCAGCGCTGGAGGTAGGCGACCACGGCGAGGACGCGGCGGTGGTCGCTCCCGGAGTCCTCGAGCCCGAGCTTCTGGAAGATCGACGTGACGTGCTTCTCGACGGCGCCCGTGCCGACGAACAGCGCCTGTGCGATGGCCTGGTTCGTGCGGCCCTCCGCCATGAGCTCGAGCACGTCCCGCTCCCGCGCGGTGAGGGCGTCGAGAGGATCGCGGCGACGGCCGAGCAACTGCGTCACGACCTCCGGATCCAGCACGGTGCCGCCGTCGGCGATCCGCTCGATCGCGTCCTGCAGCTCGGAGAGCGAGGAGACGCGGTCCTTCAGCAGGTAGCCGACACCTCCGCTGCCCGCCCCGATCAGGTCGCGGGCGTACGCGATCTCGACGTACTGCGAGAGCAGGAGGATGCCCATCTCCGGGTGCTCGCGCCGGATCCGCAGCGCCGCCGTCACGCCCTCGTCGCGGAAGGTCGGCGGCATGCGCACGTCGAGCAGGACGAGGTCCGCCTCCGTGTGCGGAAGCAGCGCGAACAGCTCGTCGGGAGAGCCGGCCGAACCGACGACGGTGTGACCCGCCTCGTCGATGAGTCGCACGAGCCCCTCGCGGAGCAGCACGGAGTCGTCCACGACGATCACCCGCAGTCGCTTCACCATCCGTCCACCCTCCCACACCCCTGCCACATGAAAACGGAGATGGTGCACGTAACAATGTGCACCATCTCCGTTTTCATGTCACAGGGGGAGGGTCGCGGTCACCGTGGTCGGACCGCCGATCGGGCTCCACACGTCGAGCCGGCCACCGACACCGCGGACCCGCTCGTCGAGCCCCGCCAGGCCGTGCTCGGCTTCCGCGTGGGCTCCTCCACGGCCGTCGTCGCCCACGACGAGTCGCATCCAACGCGACCCGCCGTCCCCGGGGACGACCTCGACGGTGATGGAGGCGCGACGCGCTCCCGAGTGCTTCGCGATGTTCGCCGCCGCTTCGCTCGCCACGAAGTAGGCCGCGCGCTGCACCTCGTCCGGAACCGCGATCTCGACGGGCAGGTAGGCGCGGACGTCGACCGGCACGGTGCCGGCGGCATGGATGATATCGGCATAGACCAGCGCGCCGCGGGCATGGGCGATCTCGCAGACGCGCTTCAGGTCATGCTCGAAGCCGTTATAGGTCGAGACCAGCGACAGCGACACCAGCCGGGTGCCGGGCGTGATCGCACGCTCGAACGCGTCGACCGAAATCCGGCCGCCCTCGGGACGCAGCCATGCGACGTCCATGCCGCGCTTCGCCAGTTCCTCGTAGAGATAGAAGGAGCCGAAAAAGTGCAGCGTGTCGGTGACGATCCGCCCGCCGGCACGCGGCAGGTCGAGCGCCTCGATCACCAATTGCTCGCCCGCGGTGG
>CAKTZW010000104.1 GCA_934636065.1 uncultured Labedella sp. | reverse complement strand
GGGTGACGGCGTGGGGCGGCAACGCCCGGCAGTCGTTCGCGGTCGCGGCCGACGGGGTGTTCGGACCCTTCGACGTCCTGAGACCCTGACGACGCTCCGTCGGCGGGCGCCGGGAGTCACCTCCGGGTGGCCCGGCGCCCGCGGCCGCGGACGCCGTGCGCGACTCGAGGGGCATGGAACCCCGCAACGCTGAGAGGAAGACATGAGCAGCCAGGACCCGCTCGCCCCGCCCCCGATCGTCCGCGATCCGGCACCGGCTCCCGTGGCGCCGCCGCGCCGTCGGTGGCCCGTCGCCGTCGCGGTGGTCGTCGCGGTCGCCCTCGTCGTCGGGGGCGCCCTCGCGGGAACCCTGCTCTCACGCGCTGTCGCCTCGAACGCGGCCCCTCCCGGCACGACCCCGACGCCGAGCGCGTCGGCGCTCCCCACTCCGGAGCCGACGGGGACGGAACCGCCGTCGGCCGCCGGTCTGCCGGCCGACTGCTCCGTGCTCCTCGAGGACGTTCTCGACGACGGGGCGTGGTCGGTCGAGTACGAGCGGCTGCCGGAGACCGCGGGCGGCGAGGGACTCTTCACTGACGGCGGACGCTTCGTGGCCGCCGACTTCGCGTTCGACTTCCTCGCGCAGTCGATGACGATGTCGGAGCGCCTCACGTGCGCCACCACGACGGACGGAGGCGCCTCGACCCTGACGTCGTGGGTCACGCGATACGGCGCGCCCCGCGGCGAGGACCTGGCGCAATCGCTCGACCGGTATCCGGACGCCTACGTGTGCTCCGACCACCGGGACGGGCGGCTCTGCGAGATCACCTACTCGGGGGAGGGATCGGACCTGCGCGAACAGCACTTCATGAGGGACGGTCTCTGGATCGCCACGCTGCAGTCCGCTGCGTGGTCCGGCCCGCCCTTCGACGACGGCTACCTCGACGCCCTCATCGACGCCGCCTACGACGAGGAGGGCTGAGCCCGTGACGGAACGACACTCTGCCGCCGTGACCGGACGACGCACCGCCGATCGCCGCTCGTCCCGAGCGATGACCGCCCTCGTCCTCGCCATCGGCCTCGTGCTCGGGGTGGTCGCGGGCGCGATCGCCTTCGTGCTGGGACCGGCGGGCACGGCGTCCTCGGCGCCCGGACCGGCCGAGTCGTCGGTCGCGGCGTCGCCGACGCCGTCCCCGACGCCCGATCCGGTCGAGCTGCCGGCGGACTGCACTGCGTGGCTGGACTCCGTCGACGCCCCCGGCGACGGCGAGACCACGATCGCACCGGCGGACGCCGAACCGCTCCGGCGCCTCCAGGCGCCCGCCGACGGCGCCCTCGAGGCCGCGGACGACGCGCTCCGATGCGATCTCGCGTCGCCGGAGCAGGACGCGACGGCCACCGAGGCGACGTTCTCCGTCGTCCCGCTCGGACTCGATGACGCGCGCGCCCTGCGGACGGAGCTGTTGGAGGCGGGGGCCGACTGCGGGCCCGTGGCCGGTGGGGTCCTGTGCATCGCGGTGATGCCGTTCGACGTCGACGACCCGGTGACCTATGGCCGCACCGACACCCACTTCTTCCGCGACGGCGTGTGGATCGCCGGCGCGGTCCGGGCCGGCGAGCTCGTCCCGCGGGAGAACCTGTTCCGCGACGTCGTCGCGTCGATCTTCCCCGACCAGCCGTGAGGCCAGCGGAGTCGCCGGACCGGGGATTCCACGCGCCTGATGCGCACGTCCTCCGAACGGGGGAGACCACATTGCGGGACTGTCCGGTGCCGTGACGCTCGAATAGCGTTGCTCCGGCCGACGAACGTGCGACCCCTGCACGTGCGGCGCGAGTGGTGTGACCCGCCACGGGGACGGAAGAGGTGACCGACGTGGCGTCGATGACGGAAACGCTCATCCTGCATGGCATCCTGCCGCTCGAGCACCTCGATCGACTCGAGCGGATGAGCCGCAACCAGGCCGACGAGGAGGCCGTCGTCCGCGGCCTCGTCGCGAACGGCGTCCTCACCGAGGCCCAGGTCGCCCGAGCGCGCGCCATCCAGCGCGGTCTCGACTTCGTCGAGCTGCTCGAGTACCCGGTGGACCGCACGGCGGTCTCGATGGTCTCGTCCGCGATCTGCCGCCGCCACGGCGTCCTCCCCATCGGGGTCGAGGACGGGCGCATCCGGCTCGCGACCGCCGATCCCGGCAACGTCTTCGCGCTCGACGACGTCCGTGCCGCCACCCACCTCGTCGTCGAACCGGTCATGGCGGAGAAGCACGACCTCGCCGCCGCGATGGATCGATACCTCCGCGCCGACGACGAGCTGAGCGACCTCACGACGACGCTCGAGGAGGAGAGCTCGACCCAGGACGCCGCGCTCGTCACCGAGTCGACGGAGGACGACGCACCCATCGTGCGGGTCGTGAACCTCCTCGTGTCGCAGGCCATTCAGGACCAGGCCTCCGACATCCACATCGAGCCCGCCGAGCACGAGCTGCGCGTGCGCTATCGCATCGACGGCGTCCTCCACGAGATGCAGAGCGCACCGAAGGCGATCCAGAACGGTGTGATCTCGCGGCTCAAGATCATGAGCGACATCGACATCGCCGAGCGTCGGAAACCACAGGACGGCCGCATGTCGGTCGTGCACGGCGGCCGTCAGATCGACCTGCGCGTCGCGACGCTCCCGACGGTGTGGGGGGAGAAGGTCGTGATGCGGATCCTCGACAACTCGAACACCGCGATGAGCATCCGCGACCTCAACCTGCTCGAACGCAACCACGCCGTGTACGAGCGGGCGATCTCGAAGCCGCACGGCATGATCCTCGTGACGGGGCCGACGGGCTCCGGGAAGTCGACCACGCTCTACTCGACGCTCGGCGCCGTGGCGCGACCCGAGATCAACGTCATCACCGTCGAGGATCCGGTCGAGTACCGCATGGACGGCATCAACCAGGTGCAGGTGAACCCGAAAGCCGGCTTGACGTTCGCGAGCGCCCTCCGGTCGATCCTCCGGAGCGACCCCGACGTCGTCCTGCTCGGCGAGATCCGCGACCACGAGACGGCGCAGATCGCGATCGAGGCGTCCCTCACGGGCCACCTCGTGCTGTCGACGCTGCACACGAACGACGCCCCGAGCGCCGTCGTGCGCCTCACCGAGATGGGGATCGAGCCGTTCCTCGTGGGTTCGGCACTCGACTGCGTCGTCGCCCAGCGGCTCGCGCGGAAGCTGTGCGATCGGTGCAAGCAGCCGGCGTCGAGCTCGGCCGAGGAGCTCGATCGGCTGGGGTTCCCCGCCACCGGGCCCAACGGCGAGCCCTTGCGCCTCTTCGCGCCCGTCGGCTGCCGGCAGTGCTCGAACACCGGGTACCGCGGCCGCATCGCGCTGCACGAGGTGATGGCGGTGTCCGAGGAGATCGAGCGGCTCACCGTCGAGCGGGCCTCGTCGGCCGACATCGCCCGCGTCGCGAAGCGCCAGGGGATGCTGACACTGCGGCAGGACGGGTTCGCCAAGGCGCTGCTCGGGCTCACCTCGCTCGAGGAGATCCTCCGGGTGGCGGTGTGAGGCCGCAGCCGCCGGCGCGTTCGGCGCGCACCGCCGCATCACGACCCAGCACGATCACGAGCAGACATCGAGGGAGCGTCGCGTGAGCAACCCCATCTACGAGATCCCGGTGACGCCGCCGGGCGACGAGGCCGCCGGCTGGGCGCCGGGGCAGCCCGGCCCCCTGTCGCGGCGCGCCCAGCGGCAGTCGTCCCCGCAGAGCGACGCGTTCGCGGAAGCGGCGGCAGCGGCGGCCGCTGCCGCGGAGGCGCAGGAGGGGCATACGCACGAGGCGCCGGCCGAGACGGCCGCCACCGCGACGGCGTCGAACCCGACCGCCTCGGCAGGCGCCGCGGCGTTGCGCGACGTCTCCCTCGCTGAGGCGCTCCACGAGCTCGTCGCGCTCGGCGGCTCCGACCTCCACATCACGCGCGACGCCCCGCCGACGATCCGCGTGAGCGGCGGGCTCCAGCCGGTCGCCGGAGCGCGACCGTGGGACGCGGCCGTCGTCTCCCGCGAGCTCCTCGCGATCCTCGACGACCGCCAGCGCGATCAGTTCGAGGAGGTCCTCGAACTCGACTTCGCCCATCCGCTCACGGAGGCGAGCCGGTTCCGCGTCAACTACTACAAGCAGCGCGGCTCGATCGGTGCGGCCTTCCGGCTCATCCCCACGGAGATCAAGCCGCTCTCCGCGCTCGGCGTGCCCGACTCGGTGTCGAGGTTCGCGACGCTCGCCCGCGGGCTCGTGCTCGTCACGGGGCCGACGGGATCCGGCAAGTCGACGACCCTCGCGGCGCTCATCGACCTCGTCAACAAGACGCGGCGCGACCACATCGTGACGGTCGAGGACCCGATCGAGTTCATGCACCCCAACCAGCTCTCGATCGTGAACCAGCGCGAGGTCGGGCAGGACACCCGCAGCTTCGCGAACGCCCTCAAGCACGTGCTGCGACAGGACCCCGACGTCATCCTCATCGGCGAGATGCGCGACCTCGAGACGATCTCGGTCGCGCTCACGGCCGCGGAGACCGGTCACCTCGTGTTCGCGACGCTGCACACGCAGGACGCCGCGCAGACGATCGACCGCGTCATCGACGTCTTCCCCCCGCATCAGCAGGACCAGGTGCGCACGCAGCTGGCGGGGACGCTCCAGGGCGTGGTGTGTCAGACCCTCGTCCCGAAGGCGAGCGGCTCCGGTCGCGTCGTCGCGACGGAGGTCCTCGTCATGACCCCGGCGCTCGGAAACCTCATCCGCGAGGGCAAGACGTATCAGATCATCTCGTCGATGCAGGCGGGCAAGGACCTCGGCATGCACACGATGGACCAGCACCTCGCGGAGCTCGTGAACTCGGGAGCGATCACACGGAAGGCCGCGGAGGCCAAGGCGCACGACCCCGCCGCCTTCGCCCGCCTCCTCGGTCGCGTCGAGTCGCCCACCGAGGCGGCGGCGCAGGCGATGCGCGCGTCGGGCATCGACTTCGGCGACGCCTACTCGGGAGGCGCCTCGTGACCGCGGGGCGCCTCGTGACCGCAGGTCGCGCCGTGGACACGGCCTCGATCGTCGCCGGCAGCGGGGGTGCGCCATGCCCACGATGACCGGGTACGCCTACAAGGGGCGTGACGCGAGCGGGAAGATCGTCAAGGGACGCGTCGACGCGACGAGTGAGGCGCAGGTCGCGTCCCGCCTCCGTGTCATGGGGCTGTCGCCCGTGTCGATCCAGCCGGCGCCGGACGGAACGGGCTTCAACCGCGAGAACACGATCCCCGGGCTGTCCAAGGGGGTCACGCTCAAGGACCTCGCCGTCATGAGTCGGCAGATGTCGACGATGTCGGGCGCCGGCCTCTCGCTGCTGCGCACGCTCACGATCCTCGCCGAGCAGACCGAGTCCGCCGCGCTCGCGAAGATCCTCGCGCGCGTCCGCGACGACGTCGAGTCGGGCACGTCCCTGTCCGACGCGATGCGCAAGCACCCCCGCGACTTCCCGCCCATCATGATCAACATGGTGCGGGCGGGGGAGACGGGCGGCTTCCTCGACGACGCGCTCTCGACCGTCGCCACGAACTTCGAGAAGGAAGTCGAGCTGCGCGACAGCATCAAGTCCGCGATGACGTACCCCGTCATCGTCATCATCATGTGCATCGTGTCGGTCGCGGCGATGCTCATCTTCATCGTGCCGATCTTCGAGACGATGTTCGCGGGCTTCGGGGCGGATCTCCCCGTTCCGACCATGCTGCTCGTCGTGCTGTCGAAGCAGATGGTGTGGCTCGCGCCGCTGCTCCTCGTGGCGTCGATCGGGTTCAGCGTGTGGTGGGGTCGGAACAAGAACACCGAGAAGGTGCGTCGGCGCCTCGATCCGCTGAAGCTCAAGGCGCCGGTCTTCGGGCCGCTCATGACGAAACTCGCGGTCGCCCGCTTCGCGCGCAACTTCTCCGACATGATCGGTGCCGGCGTGCCCATCCTGCAGGCGCTGCAGATCGTGGGGGAGACCTCGGGCAATTGGGTCGTCGAGAGCGCGCTGTCGCGCGTCGGGGACGCCGTCCGGCAGGGTCAGTCCATCTCGACGCCCCTCACCGAGGAGAAGGTCTTCCCCCCGATGGTCACGCAGATGATCTCCGTTGGCGAGGACTCCGGTGCCCTCGAGCAGATGCTCGACAAGATCGCCGACTTCTACGACCAGGAGGTCAAGACGACGACGGCGCAGCTCACGTCGCTCATCGAGCCGCTGCTCATCGCGTTCCTCGGTGTCGTCGTCGGCGGCATGATCGTCGCGCTCTACCTGCCGATCTTCAGCATCTACACCGCGATCGAGTAGGCGCGGGGAGCGTTGCGCGAGCTGCCGGAGCGCGGGCGCGCTGGGTCGAGTCTCGGGCCGGCGTCTTGTTGTCCACAGTCGCTGGTGATGGCAGGGCTCCACAGGCTGAAAGTGCTGATCGCGGACGTAATCCGTTTGTCGGTGGTGCGTGCTTCACTGCCTGCATGAACCCCGACGACCTGTCCACTGCTTCGCGGACGGAGCTGCTCGACGCGCTCGTCGCGAGCCGTGCTGCGGTGTCGCGCGCAGCGGCGCTGCAAGCGCGACTGCTCGTCGAGCTGCGGTCTCGCGTCATGGAGTTCGATGTCGTCGGG
>CAKTZW010000103.1 GCA_934636065.1 uncultured Labedella sp. | reverse complement strand
GGGCAGGACCATGCCGCCGGCCGCCGGTCGCGGCGCCGCGAGCGTGAGTCCGATCCAGACGAGTCCGCCGGCGATGAGGATCCCGGAGACGATCGACAGGATGAGGGACAGCCGTCGGGCCTTCGGCCCCGGCGCGTCGAACAGGACAGCGGAGCCGCTCATCGCTGGACCACCAATCGCTTCTCGAGTCGAGCCGCCACGATCCCGAGCGGGACGGTGATCAGCAGGTAGAAGGTCGCGACTCCGAGGAGGACCTCGATGACGGCGTTGCCGTTGGCGTTGGCGAGCTCGCGGCCGACGGCGAAGAGCTCGACGACGAAGAATGCTCCGGCGACGGAGGTGTTCTTCGTGAGCGCGATGAAGACGTTGATGAGGGGCGGGATGATCATGCGGAACGCCTGCGGAAGGATCACGAGACCCACCGACTGGGAGAAGCCGAGGCCGAGGCTCCGGGCTGCTTCCGCCTGCCCGATGGGAACGCCGTTGATTCCCGAGCGCAACGCCTCGGCGACGAACGGCGAGGTGTAGACGGACAGTCCGATGAGGGCGAAGGTGAAGTACGAGTCGCGCGCTCCGAGGAGGGGGAGCACGATCGCGCAGAAGAAGAGGACGAGCGTGAGCGGCGTGTTCCGCACGATCTCGGTGTAGGTGGCGCCGAACCCGCGCAGCGCCACGACGGGCGAGATGCGCAGAACGGCGATGAAGGTCCCGATCACGAGGGCGGCGAGCCCCGAGATCACGAGGAGCTGCACCGTCGCCCCGAAGCCGGCCAGGTACCGGTCCAGATTGTCGAAGATGACCTGCATGGGCTCGACGCCTCTTTCTCTCGGTGGTCCTCGAAAGGACCCAGGGGACGCCCGATCCGGCTGCGGCCGGACCGGGCGTCCTCGGATGTCGCTCTCGGACTACTCCTCGTAGCGGTCGACGGCCGGCGGCTCGACGAACGGGAGCACGGTCCCGGCGGTGTCGTTCCACGCCTGCTCGTACGAGCCGTCCTCGTAGGACTCCTCGAGCGTGTCGTTGATCCAGTCCCGGAACTCGGTGTCGTCCTTGGCGAGGCCGATGCCGTAGGGCTCGTCCGTGAAGGGCTCGCCGACGACCTTGAACTCGCCCTCGTTCTGGGCCGCGAGTCCCGCGAGGATGACGTTGTCGGTGCTGACCGCGACGACCTGGCCGGTGCGCAGCGGCTCGAGGCAGTTCGAGTACGTGTCGGTGAGCACGACCTCGGCACCCAGCTCCTCGAGGTTCGCGGCGGGCGTGGAGCCCGAGACGGAGCACACGGGCTGGCCGACGAGGTCGTCCTCGCTCTCGATGTCCTCGTTGTCGGTGAGGGTCAGGATCGACTGGCCGGCCATGTAGTACGGGCCGGCGAACGAGATGACCTCTTTGCGCTCGTCGTTGATCGTGTAGGTCGCGATGACGATGTCGACCTCGCCGTTCTCGATGAAGGGCTCGCGGTTGGCGGAGACCGTCTCCGTCCACTCGATCTTGTCAGCCTCGATGCCGAGCTTCGCGGCGATGATCTTGCCGATCTCGACGTCGAATCCGACGGGCGTCCCGTCGGGGCCGACGAGGCCGAACAGGGGCTGGTCGAACTTCGTGCCGATCGTGATGGAGCCGGCCTCGGCCAGTTCCGCCATCGTCGACCCCTCGGCGAACTCCGGCGATTCCTCGACCTCGGTCCCCGGGTTGGCCGAATCGCTCGATCCGCCACACGCGGCGAGCGCGAACGCGCTGGCGGCCGCGAGGGCCACCAGGGAGAGCTTCTTGCGCATCATGAGTTATCCCTCTTCTTGGTTGTCCTGCTGCTGTGTTTCCTGTCGCCGGAGCGACGAGGTCCTGGTGGCCGGCGGCTGAGCCGCGGCCGATCGATCAGTGGCCGAGGATCTTCGAGAGGAAGTCCTGGGCGCGCTCCGACGTCGGGTTCGAGAAGAACTCCTCCGGCTTCGCCTGCTCGACGAGTTGGCCGTCCGCCATGAAGAGCACGCGGTCGGCGGCCTTGCGGGCGAAGCCCATCTCGTGGGTCACGACGATCATCGTCATGCCCTCCTTGGCGAGGCCCACCATGACGTCGAGCACCTCGTTGATCATCTCGGGGTCGAGGGCGCTCGTCGGCTCGTCCATGAGGATGAGCTTGGGGCTCATGGCGAGCGACCGCGCGATCGCCACGCGCTGCTGCTGGCCGCCCGAGAGCTGCGCCGGCATCTTGTGCGCCTGATTGGCGACGCCGACGCGTTCGAGCAGCGCCATCGCGCGCTCGGTCGCGTCCTTCTTCGACATCTTCTTCACCTTGATCGGCGCGAGCGTCACGTTCTCGAGCACCGTCTTGTGGGCGAAGAGATTGAAGGACTGGAACACCATCCCGACGTCGGCGCGCAGCTTCGCGAGGGCGGCGCCCTCCTCCGGGAGCCGGTCGCCGTCGATCGTGATGGACCCGGAGTCGATGGTCTCGAGCCGGTTGATCGCCCGGCACAGCGTGGACTTGCCCGAACCGCTCGGACCGATGACGACGACGACCTCGCCGCGGGCGACGGTGGTGGTGATGTCCTTGAGGACGTGGAGTTCGCCGAAGTGCTTGTTCACACCCTCGATGACGACGAGCGGCTCACCGAGCTTCGCCGTCGGGATCGACGTGGTCTCGGGCATGTATCGCTGCTCCATGCCTCCACGGTAGGTGAGCGTGTGTTAACTCCGCATGTCGGGGGGTCACCGTTACCGATTCGTGACGGGCGTGCGCGGGCGGGGACGACGGTCAGGATCGCTGCGCGAACGCGCTCTCGTAGAGGCACACGGAGGCGGCCGTGGCCAGGTTCATCGACTCCGCGTGGCCGAAGATCGGCACCGTCACCGCGCGGTCCGTGAGGCCGAGCAACTCGTCCTCGAGGCCCCGCGCCTCGTTCCCGAACACCCAGGCCGTGGGCTCCGCGAGCGCACCGTCCCGGCGCACGTCGAGCAGACTCTCCCCCTTCACGTCGGCGGCGAGCACGCGCATGCCGCTGGAGCGCGCGCGACCGACGACGTCCGAGAGCTCCGCCTCGACGGCGACCGGGAGATGGAAGATCGACCCCGTAGTCGATCGCACGACCTTGGGGTTGTACAGATCGACGGAGCGTCCGGTCAGGATCACGGCATCGGCTCCGGCCGAATCGGCGGCGCGGATGATCGTGCCGAGGTTGCCCGGGTCCCTGACCTCCTCGAGAACGGCGATGAGCCGCGGCGGCTCGGCGAACACGTCCTTGAGCGCCGTGGGGAATTGATGGCACACCGCCACCATCCCCTGCGGGGTGACCGTGTCCGCGAGCGCCGCCAGGACGTCCTCGGTCACGAACTCGACCTCGAGCCCCGCGTTCTCCGCTTTGGCTGCGGCCTCCGGGTACCGCTCGAGTGCGGTGGGCGTCGCGAAGAACTCCTGCACCAGATCCGGCTTCCATGCGAGCGCTTCTCCGAGCGCCTGCGGCCCTTCGAGGAGGAACAGTCCGGTCTCCTGCCGCGCGGGGCGCTTCGCGAGTTTCGCGACGGCTCGAACGCGCGGCGAGCGCGGGTTGTCGATCACGCGGCCAGTCTACGGGGCGAGCGTGCGGCGTCCCGGTGAAACGACGGAACCGGCCGGGGTTCCCCCCGACCGGTTCCGGTGATGCACAGGAACGGGACTACGCCGCGTTCTCGCCCTTCGGCGCCGACGTGTCGGCGGGAAGCGCGTCCTTCGCGCTCTTCACGAGAGCAGCGAAGGTGGCGGGCTCGTTCACGGCGAGCTCGGCGAGGATACGACGGTCCACCTCGATGCCCGCGAGGCCGAGGCCCTGGATGAAGCGGTTGTAGGTGAGGCCGTTGGCGCGCGAGGCCGCATTGATGCGCTGGATCCAGAGGCGACGGAAGTCGCCCTTGCGAGCACGGCGGTCACGGTACGAGTAGGTCAGGGAGTGGGTGACCTGCTCCTTGGCCTTGCGGTACAGGCGCGAACGCTGGCCGCGGTAGCCCTCGGCGCGCTCCAGGATGACGCGACGCTTCTTGTGGGCGTTGACGGCCCTCTTTACTCTTGCCATTTCTTACGTTCCTTGCGTTCGGGTCGGCGGATCAGATGCCGAGGAGCTTCTTGATGACCTTGCGGTCCTGGGGGGCCACGACCTCGTCGCGGTTCAGGCTGCGCTTGCGCTTGCCCGACTTGACCTCGAGGTTGTGGCGCATGCCCGCCTGCTGCTTGACGATCTTGCCGCTGCCGGTCACCTTGAATCGCTTCTTGGCACCGGAGTGCGTCTTCTGCTTAGGCATTCTTTTCCTCCTGCTTAGCCGCCTTGTTCGCGGCGCGTTGTGCGTTGGCCTCTGCCTTGGCCTCCGACTTGTTCTTGAGCGGGCCGATGATCATGACCATGTTGCGTCCGTCGATCGTCGGGTTGGACTCGACGGTGCCGAGCTCGGCAACGTCCTCCGCAAACTTCTGAAGCAGACGCACACCGAGCTCGGGACGGGACTGCTCCCGTCCACGGAACAGGATCATCGCCTTGACCTTGTCGCCGGCCTTGAGGAATCCCTCGGCACGCTTGCGCTTGGTCTCGTAGTCGTGCGCGTCGATCTTGAGGCGGAAACGAACCTCCTTGAGGATCGTGTTCGCCTGGTTGCGCCGGGCCTCCTTGGCCTTCTGCGCAGCCTCGTACTTGAACTTCCCGTAATCCATGATCTTGGCGACGGGGGGCTTCGAGTTGGGTGCGACCTCGACGAGATCCAGGTCGGCTTCCTGCGCGAGACGCAGGGCCACCTCGATCTTCACGACGCCCACCTGCTCTCCACTCGGGCCGACGAGACGGACTTCGGGGACGCGGATACGGTCATTGGTACGGGGATCGCTGATGCGTGGCTCCTCTTCTAGAAACTTCCGGCCACTCGCGGACGGTCATCCGGCGAGGCGAAAGGAGAAAAGCACACTCCCGAACACGACGCATCGTGCTCGGCACCGCACCCGGAACCCGTCCCGGTCGTGATGCTCGCATCGCGACGCGGGGCTGGTTGTCGACCGTTCGCCCTTCCCGAAGGAGGCGGCGTCCGGCGGAGTGCAACGACCCGGTAACCTGTAATCGGTCAAGCGCGGGTGGGATGTTCATCCACTTTCGTACCGGGACAGATGTCCCGGAGCCCGAAGCAGTCTAGCAGAGGAACGCAGTGAGCAACAGCGAGAGCGCATCCATCCGGTTCGAGGACGACGCGTCGGATCCGACCGTCGCCGACGTGACGAGGGACATCGCCGATGTCGCGGCCGTCGAGGTCATCACGACGACGGCCGTGCACCTCATGAGCGCCGCCGCCGTCAAGTGCGGGCTGGCCGACGACCCGGACTCGCAGCTGGACCTCGACGAGGCGCGCAAGCTCATCAACGCCCTCGCCGGCCTCATCACGGCGGCCGCTCCCGAGGTGAGCGACATGCACGCGCGCAGCCTGCGCGACGGGCTGCGCTCCCTGCAGCTGGCCTTCCGGGAGGCGTCGGCCGTGCCGGACCCGATCGGCCAGGGCCCGGGCGAGAAGTGGACGGGCCCCGTCAGCTGAGCGCGGCGGGCGGCGTCATGCCGAAGCGGTGAGCTTCACCGCGAGCGAGTCGACGTGCGTCGCGATCACCTCGTCCGCCGCCCAGCGGCGAGCGAGGCGCTCGAGGATCTGATCGAGCTCCGTCCGCGTCAGACCCGAGACGAGTTCGAGCACGACCTGCGCCTCGGGCCCCCGCAACCGGGCCTTCGGATCGCCGTGCTGCACGCGCACGGCGATGACTCCGAGTTCCGTGGAGATCGAGGCGTCGAAGGCGGCGTACACCTCCGGGTCGTCCGGCGCCGCGATCCAGCCCTCGCCGCGAGCGACCGACCAGAGGGCCGGTCGGCGGAGCACGAACTCGGTCTCGCTACCCGGGTCGATGACGACGAGCTCCGTGTTCTCGGATGCCGCAGCGAGGGCGACCCGGGTGCCGTCGGCCGGCACCGGACGGGCCGATGCGTTCCACGCGGACATCGCGGCGACCGACGAGAACACCGGGAGGACAGCCCGCCCGTCCGGTCCGGCGACCGTCACGATCGACAACTCCTGCGTCTTCTCCACGCGCAGGCCGTCGGCGCTCGTGTCGACTCCCCCGGCCTCGGCGACGAGCGGGATCAGGAACCGGGCGGAACGGAACACGTCGACGACGTCTCCCTGGCGGGCACCACCGTGCCGGAAGCGTCCGAGCACATCGACGAGCTCGGCGGGCGCCGATCCATCGTCGTTCGCGTGAGCGGAGTCGTGGTGGCCGAACGACCGGTTCGCCCAGGGGCGCCCTGCGGAGTCCGCAGGATCAGTCGCTCGCGACATCCAGCGCCTCGGCGAGCGTGAACGCCCCGGCGTAGAGGGCCTTCCCCACGATCGCACCCTCGAGCCCCTGAGGGACGAGGTCGCGCAACGCCGCGATGTCGTCGAGGCTCGACACCCCGCCGGAGGCGATGACGGGACGGTCCGTCCGGTCGAGGACCTGCTCGAGCAGCTCGATGTTCGGACCGCGGAGCGTGCCGTCCTTCGTGACGTCGGTGACGACGTAGCGGGCGCAGCCGTCGGCGTCCAGGCGCGCGAGGACCTCCCAGAGGTCACCGCCCTCCTGCGTCCACCCGCGGGCGGCCAGGGTGGTGCCGCGCACGTCGAGGCCGACGG
>CAKTZW010000102.1 GCA_934636065.1 uncultured Labedella sp. | reverse complement strand
GCCGAGCAGCGCCTCGATGTCGGAGCGCTGTCGCTCGCTCAGCACCGCGACGGCGTCGAAAGCCTCGAGGTTCTCGAACACGCGTCGTCGTGAGTCGCGCAACCTGCCGATGGGCCGCTCGCTGCCGACGAGATGCGAGGCGTGCACGAGGTGGACGGAGGTGATGTGCCGACGACGGTACTCGGCGACGACGGGAGCGACCGTCTTGCTGTCGACGATGAGGTAGCTCGTCCGACGAGCCGTGAGCCGGTCGAGCCACGCGGCGTAGAGGTGCCACACGCGACCCCAGGACCGGACGGGTGCGCCCGTCGCGTCGCACAGCACGAGCGAGCGTCGACCGCGCTCCGGGTCCCGTCGATCGCTCAGGAGCAGCGTCCCGTCGAGCCGGTAGTGATCCGTCTGCAGCGGCGCCGACCCGTCGTCGGACCACCGGGTGCGACTGAGGACGGCGTCACCGCGCCGCGACTCGGTGATGCGGGCGGAACCGTCGGCCCCGATCCCGGGCTGATCGGTGGGGAGCGGTGTGAAGGGATGGCGGGCGAGGCGGAGCGACCCGCCCGGGAGTGCGTGGTCGCGCAACCAGTCGAACAGGTTGAGCAGTCGCATCCCGTCGACGAGTTCGCCTCGCTCCCGCAGGCGGAGCTCCCGAGCGGGGTAGTCGGGCTGCTCGTCGAAGGTGAGGATGTCGACGGTGACGCCGCCGTGCCGAACGAATGCACGCGTGCGGGCGAGGAGGGCCGCCGTCATACCGCCGAACCGATCCGTGACGGCCCACGTCAGCGCGAAGTGACGACCGGCCGGGAGAAGCCCGCGTGCCGCCCGGACGCGGTCCCGAGCGGTCTCCGCCACGCTGCGCCGGAGAGTCCGTCTGGCGACTGCAGCCGCCCGTTGAAGCCGCGCGATCACCCCGTGCCGTCGTGTTCCCCTCACGCATCCACAGTACGCGTCCGCTCGGGGCATCCGCGGGCTCCCTCACACCCGGCACGCCCCGGCGGGGCCGATGTCAATGGTGCGCTCCCGATGCCGCTGTCATCGCCCCGACCCGTTACCGTTAGATCGCCCTCGCACCACCAATCTGCTGTCTCGTCCTGACCCTGGAGGTCGCTCGTGGAAACCTGGCCCGGTACCGCCTACCCGCTCGGCGCGTCGTACGACGGCGGGGGGACGAACTTCGCGCTCTACAGTGAGGCGGCCGAGCGCGTCGAACTGTGCCTGTTCGACGAGGACGGCACCGAAACCTGCGTCGAGGTCATCGAGGTCGACGCCTATGTGTGGCACTGCTACCTCCCGAACATCCAGCCCGGTCAGCGGTACGGCTACCGGGTGCACGGCGAATACGACCCCGCGAACGGCAAGCGCGCCAACCCGAACAAACTCCTGCTCGACCCGTACGCGAAGGCGACGGCCGGTCAGTACGACTGGGACAACGCGCTCTTCTCGTACAACTTCGGCGACCCGGACTCGCGCAACGACGAGGACTCGGCACCGCACTCGATGCTGAGCGTCGTGGTGAACCCCTTCTTCGACTGGGCCGGCGACCGCAAGCCGCACACGCCGTACTCGGACACCGTCATCTACGAGGCGCACGTGAAGGGACTCACACAGCTGCACCCGGAGATCCCCGAGGAGCAGCGCGGCACCTACGCGGGTCTGACCCACCCCGTCGTCATC
The DNA here is from genome assembly GCA_934636065.1 of uncultured Labedella sp. Lineage (GTDB taxonomy): Bacteria > Actinomycetota > Actinomycetes > Actinomycetales > Microbacteriaceae > Labedella. The sequence goes on along the minus strand of CAKTZW010000102.1, from coordinate 5,012 downwards.
GATCACCTGAAGAAGCTCGGTATCACCGCGATCGAGCTCATGCCCGTGCACCAGTTCGTCCAGGACTCCACGCTCGAGGACAAGGGCCTCGCGAACTACTGGGGCTACAACACGATCGGCTTCTTCGCGCCGCAGAACACCTACTCCGCCACGGGCGAGCTCGGCCAGCAGGTGCAGGAGTTCAAGGCCATGGTGCGCGCGATGCACGCCGCCGGCATCGAGGTCATCCTCGACGTCGTCTACAACCACACGGCCGAGGGCAACCACATGGGCCCGACGCTGAGCTTCAAGGGCATCGACAACGAGGCCTACTACCGCCTCGAGGAGAACGACAAGCGGTACTACACCGACTACACCGGCACGGGCAACACGCTCAACGTCCGTCACCCGCACTCGCTCCAGCTCATCATGGACTCGCTGCGCTACTGGGCGACGGAGATGCGTGTCGACGGGTTCCGCTTCGACCTCGCGTCCGCGCTCGCCCGCGAATTCTACGACGTCGACCGCCTGTCGACCTTCTTCGAGCTCGTGCAGCAGGACCCGGTGGTCTCGCAGGTCAAGCTCATCGCGGAGCCGTGGGACGTCGGGCCCGGCGGCTACCAGGTGGGCAACTTCCCGCCCCAGTGGACCGAGTGGAACGGGAAGTACCGCGACACCGTCCGCGACTACTGGCGAGGCGAGCCGTCGACCCTCGGAGAATTCGCGGCGCGCATCACGGGTTCCGCCGACCTGTACGAGAACTCCGGTCGCCGCCCGTTCGCGTCCATCAACTTCGTCACGGCCCACGACGGCTTCACGATGCGCGATCTCGTGTCGTACAACGAGAAGCACAACGAGGCCAACGGCGAGGACAACAACGACGGGGAATCGCACAACCGCTCGTGGAACTCGGGCGTCGAGGGCGAGACGGACGATCCCGGCGTGCTCGCGCTCCGTGCCCGCCAGCAGCGCAACTTCCTCGCGACGCTCCTGCTCTCGCAGGGTGTCCCGATGATCCTCCACGGCGACGAGCTCGGCCGCACGCAGGGCGGCAACAACAACACCTATGCGCAGGACAGCGAGATCAGCTGGGTGCATTGGGACAAGGCCGACGAGCCGCTCATCGAGTTCACGGCGGCGGTCTCGCGGCTGCGGCGGGAGCACCCGACGTTCCGTCGCGGCGGCTTCTTCGATGGCAAGCCCTACGAGCGCGAGGAGGGCGACTCGTTCCCCGACATCGTGTGGCTCGGAGCCGACGGCTCCGAGATGGGCGGGGACGATTGGGAGGCGTCCCTGCAGCGCACGGTCGGCATCTACCTCAACGGCGGCAGCATCCGGCAGCGCGATCGTCGCGGCAGCACCATCCAGGACGACGACTTCCTGCTCTACTTCAGTGCGGACGTGGAGTCCGTGGATATTACGATCCCGCCGGCCGAGTTCGGTGCCGCATGGGAGGCCGTTGTCGACACCGGGGAGGAGGCCGTCGACGGCCCGCCGCTTCCCGCGGGATCGAAGCTGACGCTCGCCGCTCGATCGCTCGTGGTGCTGCGTGCGGCGAGCGAGCCGGAGGTCGAGCCCGACCACTCCGTGGCGGCGTCGCTCGCGATGCGCACGGCGGCCATCCCGATCGTCGGAACGCAGCCCCCCGAGTCGAACGGCTGACGCAGCGCCCGCTGCTGCCCCGCCCGCTGCTGCCCCCGTCCCCCCGCTCCACCCCCCCATGTCGCCACTTTGAGCGCTTTCCGTCGCATATACGCGACGCAAACCGCTCAACGTGGCGACGAGGTGGGGTGCGCGCGAGGGCGCGAGCGCGCGAGGGCGCGGAGCGCGGGGCGGGGGCGCTGCGCGGGTCAGGGGATGACGTAGACCTCGACCGCGAGGTCGGCCGGGACGTCGGCGGTGCCGAACCACTCGAGGACGACCCACTGCAGGGACGTTCCGCTCGTGTCGCGGACCAGCTCGTTCACGGTCTCGCCGGCCGCCGGATCGAGGAGGCTCGCCGACGGCGCGCACGCACTGAGGAAGCAGCCCCAACGGCCGCCCGGCGACCAGTACTTCTCCGCCGAGTAGGTGGCCGTGCGTCCGGGGGTCCCCGTCGTGGGGACGGATGCGCTCGAATTCGAGAACGCGGCACTGATCGCGGCGCCGTCCCCGGGTCGCAGCTCGCACAACTGCGAGCCGCACGACGGGTCGGACGACGGATTCGTGGGCGAGCGGTAGGAGTCGAGCATCCAGCTGTACCGCATGGTGACCTTGTCCGCCTGGAGGAAGCCGCGGCCGCCGAGCTCGTTGAGCCCGCGGTGGAGGTCGCGGAGCTCGGCGCCCGGGTTGGTCGCGGCGTTCGTCGCCGTGTTGACGACGGCGTTCGAGGAGGGATTGAGCCGTGCCTTCGCGAAGGACCCGAGCGTCGGCGCCGTGGCCCACGAGAACGACTGGCCGTCGTCGTAGTCGCCCCGCCAGGACGTCGCCTTCAGCTGTCCGCCGAGTCGGCTCGTCTCGCTGCAGCTCCACAGCCGGATGCCGATCTGGCCGCGGGCGCCGCTCACCGACTGGATGGGCGCGAAACTCGCGTCCCGGACCACCGGGAGCTCGATCATGCGCACGTTCGCCGGGCCGCGGCCGGGCTCGGGCGCGGCGATCGTCGGGAAGCTGCGGAGGTTGTACACGTTCGGGTGGGTCGTGGACGAGGGGACGGCGCACCATTCGCCCATGGTCGCGGCGGTCGACACGTTCGCCTTCGACGTGAGGTACGCGCCCGTCTCGGCGGCCGGGATGCCGACGAGAAGCAGCAGCGTGGCGAGGGACGCAGCGAGCAGCGTTCCGATGCTCCGAGGCCTCCGCGATCGGCGCGGTCGGCTGGGGGTTCCGGCTGTCGAGGTCATGATCGATCGCCTACCGGGCTGCCTGCGTGAGCGTGCCGGCCATCGTGAAGGCGGCGACGCCGGTCTTCATCGCGCTCCGGAGGTAGGAGGACGCGTCGACCGAGGCGGATCCGGTCGGGATGGCGACGGTGAACGCCACCACGCAGCTCGCGCCGGGTCGCAGGGTGCTCGTGGAGCTGACCGGGACGCTCACCGCGCTCGCGGTCGCGCTGAGCGATCCGACGGCGCACGGGCCGGAGATGACGCTCGGAGTGATCGTGAGCAGGCCCTTCGAAGCGAGGTCGGCCCAGAACGCCCCCGAGCTGAGGGTGCTCGCGAGGGTCGCGGGCGTCGCGGAGGTCGCGGAGTTCGTGAGGGCGAAGGTGAGCTTCTGGCCACGCTGCCCGGGCACGTAGCCCGTGGTTCCGAGTGCGACGGTGGACGCGGTGCCCGCTCCTGAGGTTCCGCCGCTCGAGGCGGTGCTCACCCACTCGGCCGATTGCGTGATGCCGAGGGTGAGGCCGCCGGCGTTGACGGACTTGGCGGGCTGGCTGGTGGTGTCGGTGAGGAAGGCGAACGTGCCGGGGGCGCCGCCCAGGAGGGCGAGCCCGGCCGCGAGGGCGGCGACAGCGAACGCGAGGGAGGCGAGCACCCCTCGCCGGGGTCGGGTGGTGGAACGAGACATCGGGATTACTCGGATTCGTCTTGCGTGAGGGTGTAGTCGACCGTGACGCTCACAGTGCCGCCGACCGCGTCGGCGTACTGACCGTCGGATCCCCAGGGGTAGGAGACCTCGACGACGACCGGGACGGTGCGCTTCCCCTCCTGACCGGAGAAGGTGTGCACGGTGCCGCCGATGCCGTCGATCGAGACGACGGTGACGACGAGGGCCTTCGAGAGGGCGGTGTCGGCCGGCTTCGGGTTGGCCGGGACGGTGAGCTTCGGCGTCACGGAGAGGGTCGCCGTGAGCGTCTGGCCCACGAGTTCGACCGGGAGGGAGGCGGTGCCCGTGAGCACGTCGCCCGGGACGAGCGCCGTGTCGGTGAAGGGGGCGCTCGTAGTGGTGGTGCTGCCGGGGATGCGCTGGCTCAGCCGCCAGGCGACCGATCCGGACGTGAGGGGGCCGAGGTCGAGCGATCCGGTCTCGATGCCGCGCTGCGGCGATCGTCCCGTCTCCTGCCACGTCGCGAGCGAACCCGTGCCTCCGAAGAGGAGTCCGACTCCGAGGGCCCCGAGCAGGGCAGCGACGACGAGACCGCGGGTGGTGGATCGCATCATCGGCCTTCCCTCGACTGCTGGCGGTGGGCGTCTGTGCCCGGGTGAGCGGTGGCCACAGGGGTGCGGCCGCCGGCTGGGTCCAGACTAGTTGCCGGCGGGAACCTGCGAGAGCGTGTAGGTGGCCGAGAAGGCGGCCTTCGCGAGCTCGGTGGCATCGTTGTACTGGCCCTCGGTGCCGAAGGGGAAGGTCACGCTGATGACGACGGGGACGGTCGCGTCCTCCGTGACGGTGGCCGTGGAGCCGGCGGCGCCGTTCACCGAGACGACCTTGACCTGGAGTGCGTCCTCGAGGGCCTGGTCGCCGTCGACGACCGCGTCGGTGACGTCGAGCGTGGCCTTCATGTTCTGGCCGGTGACGTCGACGGGGACGGAGACGGTCGTGGTGAGCACGTCGCCCGGGACGATCGGGCCGACGAAGGCCTGCGCGGCGCCGGAGCCGTTCTGGATCGTCCACTCGTCGGTGATGGTGCCGAGGGAGAGGCTTCCGGACTGGATCTCCTGCGAGGTGGCCGAGTTGTCGGTCCAGTAGGCGAGCGTGCCGGCGCCGCCGAGGAGGAGCGCGACGCCCACGCCGCCGGCGATGGCGGCGGTCGCGACCTTCTTGGTCGAGGTGGACGTGGTGGCGGCGGCGGAGGCGGAGAGCTGGGCGTTCATGGTCTGGCCTTTCGATGCTGTGGGGCTCGGTGTGAGCTTCGGCGTTTCTCGCCGGTGATGACTATGCAAATGCATCAACCGCAGCGTTCGACCGAGTGAACGCCCAAGCCTCCGTCAGCCTTCGCTCAAGATCGGCGCGAGGCTCAATGAAACCTCAAGCGAACCTCAAGAACTGCTTAAGACGAGCTTGAGAGCGCTCTATTCGGTGCGAGGGGAGCCCTGGACGACGGAATCCGTCGT
>CAKTZW010000101.1 GCA_934636065.1 uncultured Labedella sp. | reverse complement strand
GTACAGGGACAGCGTGATCGACGAGTCAGCCGGACCGCCGCTTGTCATGATGAACGGGTACTCGAAGCTGCGCAGGGCGTAGCCGACGACGAACAGAACCTGCAGCGCGATCGCGCGGCGAATAAGCGGAATGGTGATCGACCAGTCTTGGCGAAGGGTCGAAGCACCGTCGAGCTGCGCGGCCTCGTAGTACTCCTGCGGAATCGTCGAGATCTGGGTGAGGAACAGCACCATGCCGAAGCCGATGTAGACCACCCAGGGCGTCATCGTCACGCCGAGAGCGGTGTTCGGGTCGAACAGCCAGTTACGGGTGAGTGACTCGAGGCCGACGAGCGTGAGCCCGGAGTTGAGCAGGCCGAGGCTCACGTGGAAGACGAAGTACCAGAGCAGGGCGAGCGAGGTCGCCGAGATGATGTTCGGCAGGAACAGGACTGTGCGGAACACCTTCCAACCGCGCGGCCGCCGAGCGATCACGAGCGCGACGAGGATGCACAGTGGGGTGTGGATCAGCACGCCGACCGCGACCCAGAGCAGGGTGTTGGCGATCGCCTTGAGAAACGCCGGGTCGCCGAACAGGCGCACATAGTTGTCGAACGCGATCCACTGGGGAACACCGACGCCCGACCACTGTGTCCCACTGAGGCCGAGGACGACCAGGGTCGGCACGGCCAGGAACAGGGTCACCAACGCCAGCGCGGGCAGCAAGTACAGGAATACCCCCAGGCGGTGTGCGTTCCTGGCGGGGCGGGGCCGCGGGACGTTCGTCGTCGCGTTGGGCGCGGAGACCGCCGCCGTTGCAGGCGGGATAGCGGGCATGGTCGTGGTCATGACACCTCCTCGTGAAGTCGGTTGAAGTCGGTTGAAGTCGGTTGAAGTCGAAGCATCGACGCCGAACTCGGCGTCGGCTGCAAGGAAGGCCGGGCGAAACCCGGCCCTCCCCGTCGCCGCTACTGGGAGTTGGCGGCCTGCAGCGAGGTCGCGAACTGGTCGGGAGTGCTCGAGCCGAGGGCGAGCGACTCGAGTAGGCTCGGCAGCTGGGCCTGAGCGTCGGTCGTGATACCGCGTGCCATCTGGACGACGGCAGTCGATGCGGCGTTGGATATGTCGATCACCTGCGACATCTGGCAGGACGCCTGCTCCCTGTCGGCATCCGACAGCTCGGTCGTGACCGCCATCGGGTACTCACCCTCGACGGCCATCTTCGCGGCGCTCTCGTTGGAGGTGAGGAACTTCATCCAGGCGACGACAGCCTCCTCCTTGGCCTCGTCAGACTGCTTCGCGGCACCCCAGACGTTCAGGGAGTCGGTCACGGTGTATCCAGGGTCGATCTTGCCGTTGTCGAACGTGGGCGCCGGGGCGACACCGATGTTGCAGGCGTCATCGCCGAGCGTCGACTGGATGGAGCTGATGAACCAGGGCCCGTCGATGATCGACGCGGACTGTCCGTTCAGGAAGTTGCTCGTGCTCGCGGCGTAGTTGCCGCCGACGGCGTCCTGCGTCGAGACGGCGAGGAGCTCCTTGGTGTACTCAGCCGCCTTCACGATGGCCGGGCTGTCGAGGTCGGAGCCCGGTGCGTACACGTCAGAGCCTCCCTCGGCGGTGGCGAGGTAGCTGAACGCATTCATGGTGTGCCACGAGTCGTCCGCGGTCATCATGGAGATCGCGGCGACGCCGGAGTCTTTCAGTTCTTGCGCGTCGGCGAGGTACTCGTCCCACGTGGTCGGGAACGAGTCGATGCCGGCCGCCGCGAACAGCTCCTTGTTGTAGAAGAAGAGCGCTGGGGACTGGTCGCCGGGGATACCGACGACCTGGCCGTCGACCGTGAGCGCTTCGAGGTTGTCCTGCTTGAACCGCGACTTCCACTCGGTGTCGTCGTCGAGATGGGTCGACCAGTCCATGAGTTGGCCGGACTCTTCGCGGGAAAGGTCCGTCGGGTTGTAGTTGTAGAGGAACACGTCCGGCGCGTCGCCGGCGCTGATCGAGGACCGGATCTGCTGCTGAAGCGTCGGCCAGTCGGGCTGCGCCTTGGACACGACCGTGTATTCGCCCTCGTTTTCATTGTTGAACTGCTCGATGAGCTGGTCGAGAACCTTGCCACGGGAGACATCCGAGGTGAAGTTCGAGAGCACCTCGATCTCGGTTCCGGAGCCGGAGGGGACTGCGCTGCTGCAGCCCGCGAGTAGCGCGACTGCGACGGTGATGCCGGCAGCGTCGATGATCTTCTTCTTCTTCATGATTCCCTTCATTGGGCGGTGGAGGTGAGTGCGGGGATACCGAAGTCGGTGGCCGCGACGGCGGCGAGGTACTCGCCGAGGCCGAAGGTGCCCGCGGTGTAGGGCCAGCCCAGGCCGCCCCAGGTGTCACCCTTGGCGATGAGGCCTTCGTCGACGCCCTGTGGGCAGAAGGAGATGCCTTCCGGCTGCATGCCAGAGTCGGCGAACCCGTGCAGCGAGCCGGGAACGGCGAGCAGTTGCAGGGATGAGGCTGCGACGAGTTCAGCCACCCGAGTGAACCGCTCGATACCGAGCCGCATCCCCAGTCGGTGTAGGTCTGCCAGGAAGAACAGGGAGTAGATGTCGGTGACGCCGACACCCCACACACTGTTGATGCCACCCCACCCGACCGAGCGGGCGCCGGCACGGCCCAGCGCGGTGCCGGGCGCGTTGGGGACCTCCTGGACGGAATGCCAGGTGATGGCGATTTCTGCGGCTTGGCGGGCTCCCTCGAGGAGGGACGCGGCCCCGCGCGGATCGGTTGTCTGGAAAGCGTCGGCGACCGTGAGGAGTGCGCGCATTGCGATGAACGCGGCTTCCTTGTCGACGAGATTGGGGTTGTCGAGGGTGCCGCCGCGGTACTCCGCTGGCGCGACGTGGTGCTCGAGAATGAAGTGGGTGGCCGCCCGCGCGGCATCGAGGAAGGCGGCTCCCTCATCGCCCGCCTCGGCGGCGAGTGCGACGAGGAACGGTACGACCGTCCCGGTCGCACTCTTGCCTGAGAGGACGCGATCGCCGAACCAGTCGGTTCCGGCGATAGGTTCGCCGTCGGGCGTATAGGCGCGGAACCAGGAGCCATCCGGCTCCTGAGTACGCACATAGAACTGGCCGAGACGGAGCGCAGCGGTCCGCCACGTGGAGACGTCCGCGCCGCGATCGCGGTGCAGCTGGATGTTCAGGAGGAGGTCGTTGCCCGCCTCCGCCATCATCCGCGTGTAGGTGCCCTGCAGCTCGGATCTGCCGAGATAGTGCATGACCGGGCCGCTCGGGTCGCCCACGGCGAAGAGCGGGCGCCCCTCCTTGAGATTCCAGAGGGTGTGTACCCACCCGGACGACGTGGTCATCCGCTCGACGAAGGAGTCGACAACGGCGCGGGACCGCTCTGTCCACTCCTCACTCCGGCGGGCGAGCAGCACGGCGAGGTTGAGCTGACGTCCGGTGAACCCGTACTCGAGAACGTCTCGAGCGTTGCCCATGGCGTGATCCGCGAAGGAGGCTCCGAAAGCTTTGGCGGTCGACGGGTAGCCCCGCTCCGGATCGAAGTTGAGCACGAATGCCGCGAAACCGGAGGGGTCCTGCACCCAGGTGCGGGACGCGGAGTCGAGCCGGAGGTCGATCGACTCCTCGAACGGAACGGGCAGGGCGGTGGGCTGGGGGTCGGCGGATTCGAGCACCTCCGAGAAGACGGCGCTGACCGCGTCGACGTACGAGTCGGCGGGATGGACCGCGATCCGGTACACCACCCTCAGTGCGACACCCTCCGGGGTGATCGGCGCGAAGGCGGCGGCCGGGGAGCCCGCGGCGTCCAGCATGGCGCTGGCGGAGCCCTCTCTGTAGGGCAAGGCTGCGACGATTCGGTCCGCGTCGGAGACGAACCCGATCGAGCCGATATCGGTGGGGTGCAGGAAGTCCGTTTGGCCCTTCTCGCGCTCAGCGCCCCTATCCTGCGTCGCCGGGGTCAGACGCATGAGCGAGACCACCTGGCGGGCGCCGGGCGTCCAGCGCGCGGCAACCGGGTAGGCGACGCGCGAGTCGGCGAACGACCGCTCAACACCCGCGCCCCACTGCTCGGGCGAGTAAATCATGCCGGGAACGAAAAAGCGGCCTTCCTCTTCGGCCGGCAACTCCACGGTCGTCTCCAGCCTGGCACCCTCTCCGGCCGGCCCGCGGACGACGAACTCGCGCTGCAGAGCACCGTCGGCTGACCAGGTGTCAGTCCCGAAGGCGTGCACCGGTCCGAGGTCAACCTTCCAGTGCACCGCCCGGGCGGATGCTGAGGAGTCATCGCCGACGGGGCAGAGGTCCGCGCACGCTCCGGAGAGGAGCACCAGCCGCGGCGGCGAAACGCGCACCGAAAGCTCGCTGTCACTGGATTTCAGCAGGACTCGACCGTCCTCGTCAACATTCTGCACAGTCATTGCCATGAGGGCGGGAGCTCCTTCGCTCGCAGTTCCGAAACATACCGAAAAGCTTTTCGTAACTGTAGGGTAGCGAAGCAGCTGCCGTCAACACAGGGGTGGCGAGTCGAGGGGCATGATCGTTGCCACTACCCGAGGGGAAAGCGTGAGTACGGACGAGACGCAGCCGAGAGTCCGATCGGCGACTCTCAGCGACGTCGCTCAAGCCGCGGGCGTCTCCATCGCCACCGCGTCGAAGGCGCTCAACGGACGCGACCAGGTTCGCGCCGAGACTCGAGACCGCGTCGTGAAGGCGGCCGAACGCCTCGCCTTTTTCCCGAACGCTCTCGCGAAGGGGCTGCTCGCTGGCCGGACCGGCACGGTCGGCCTGCTGACCTCCGATCTTGAAGGCCGCTTTTCGATCCCGATCCTGATGGGCGCCGAGGACGCGTTCGGCGCCGGCAAGGTCTCGGTTTTCCTCTGCGACGCCCGCGGTGACGCCATTCGAGAGCAACACCATGTGCAGGCACTGTTATCGCGCCGAGTCGACGGACTCATCGTCGTCGGGTCAAGCACCGACCCTCGCAGTTCCCTCGGCCGCGAGCTTCCCGTGCCCGTCGTCTACGTCTACAGCCCCTCCGATGACCCCGAGGACCTCTCGATCGTCACCGATAACGTCGATGCGGGTAAGCAGGCGGTCGAACACCTCATCACGACCGGTCGCAGGCGCATCGCCCATATCACCGGGGATGCTTCCTACGCGGCCGCCCGGGACCGCGCCGCCGGGGTTGAGGCAGCACTGCGGGATCAAGGACTGCCCCTCGTCGGGGACCGCAGCCTCTTCGGGTCTTGGAACGAAGCATGGGGACGCGGCGCCGCCCGTCTCCTCCTAGACCGAGCGGCAGAGGTCGACGCGATTGTCGCAGGCAGTGACCAGATCGCCCGCGGCGTGATGGACGCACTGCACGAGCTCGGTCGCGGAATCCCCGATGACATCGCCGTAATCGGCTTCGACAACTGGCCCATTCTCGCCACGAACTCGAGGCCTCAGCTGACGAGCATTGACCTGCGCCTCGAGGAACTTGGCCGCCTTGGGGCCCAGCGCCTGTTCGAAGCAATGGACGGCGACGTCCGCCACGGGACCGAGTCGCTCCACGCACGGGTAGTCACCCGGGGTTCCACCACTCCATCCAACTGACCTGCCGGCGTGCCCGATTGGGCGCGATGACAAGCCCCCGGTTCAGTCGCCGTCGGAGCGAGCGTTGCGCGTGAGGGTGGCGGTGGAGCGGGCGAGGGCGGCGCCGATGCTGTCGGCTCGATGGTGCGGCCGTGCTGGCGGTTGCCCTCGCCTCCCCAGCTGACGGCACATTCTCGGCCGAGTTCGGCATCAGTGGAGCTCTGCAGGACGGCGATCATCGGGCGGCGGGGGTCGTTTGAGCGTGGCCGCGTGGTACCGGTCGGCCTGGTCTTCGAGGCGGTCACCACTCGCGACGATGCCCCCGTCGAGCGCCTCGCGGAGGCGGACGGCGAGGCGGTAGACGCTGTCCCCCTCCGGCATCTCTCGAGACTAGGAGAGACCACCGACACCGCTCGAGCCCGGCGCGGGTCGACGCAGCAGGACGCGGTCGCGCGTCCCGGACGACGACGCCCGACCCGATGATCGAGCCTGCCGCGCCCGGATCAGCGCCACGACGGCGGGGTCGTCACCTCGGACCCGATCGCCCACCACTTCGCTGAGCGCGACAACGATAGCTTTCGCCGTGAGAACCACGCCGACGCGGGTGATTCTGTTCAGGGGTTGGGGCCTCCTCGCCCGTCTGTGGATCGGGTTATTGGTGCCGAATGATGCTGGGTTGAGCCGACTCCGGATGCACCATGTGTGGGTCCGGGAGGTTGTTCTCCTCCGTGAGTACCGGGAGCCAGACCCGCATTTCTGACGGGCCGCGCTCGGCCCAGCGATGGTACGGAATGAGAGGAACGCTGAGGCCGCCGTCGACGACGATGGGCTCGGACGGGCCATAAGGCCACGGGTCCTCGGCCTCGTGGAGGTGTATGCCGGCGATTTCCGCCCCGTCTGCCGCTGCCGAGGGCACGGCGCCGGAAGCCACGGCGACGGATCGCAATGGGGTCCCGGCGGGCAGATCGATCGATTCGGCGCAGAGGACCAGCGGACCCGCCTCGACGGCGACGGAGGAGCGGAGCGAGTCGATACGTGGGTCGGGCAGGGTCAGCCGGGGATCTAGGGGGAGCTCGAGGGTGACCGATGAGCCGGCCGTGAGCGGGCCGCTGACCTCGACCATCCTC
>CAKTZW010000100.1 GCA_934636065.1 uncultured Labedella sp. | reverse complement strand
TTGGTGCACAGCTGACCCGCCGACCCGCTCACGCTCGTGACGAAGGCGTCCGTGAGGGCGCCGAGGCCCGCGGCCGCGGCCGCCGGGGTCACGAAGACCGGGTTGACGCTGCCGAGCTCGCCGAAGAACGGGATCGGGGTCGGGCGCGAGGCCGCGATCGCGGCGAGCGCGACGCCCCCCGAGGTCGATCCCGTGAAGGCCGCGGCCGCGACCCGGGCATCACGCAGCGCCGAGATGCCCGCCTCGCGGCCGAAGATCACCGACAGGGTGCCGTCGGGGAGGCCGGTGGCCGTGAGCGCGTCCGCCGCGATGTCGGTCGTCCGCTGCGACAGCTCCGGGTGCCCTTCGTGCGCCTTCACGACGACGGGGGCCCCCGCCGCGAGGGCCGACGCCGTGTCGCCGCCCGCGACGGAGAAGGCGAACGGGAAGTTGCTCGCCGCGAAGTTCAGCACCGGTCCCACCGGTGCGAGCACACGACGCAGCTCCGGGCGCGGCCCGAGCACGAAGTCGGGGTCGGCGTCGTCGATGCGGACGTCGAGGTACGACCCCTCGACGACGACCTCCGCGAAGAGCCGGAGCTGCACCGTGGTGCGCTTGAGCTCGCCGCGCAGGCGCGCCTCGGCGAGGCCCGTCTCCGTCATGGCGATGGGGACGAGCTCGTCCGCCGCCGCGTCGAGGGCGTCCGCGGCAGCGACGATCGCGGCCGCGCGAACGGCGGGGGCCGTCGCCGCGAGCACCGGGGCCGCCTGCGCGGCCGTCGCGAGCACCCGATCGAGGTCCTCTGGGGTCGTGTCGTTCATGGATCCTCCTCGGAACCGTCGTCAGAATTCGAAGCCGTGCGGGAAGGGGTCGGACGGATCGAGCATGTACTGACCGATCCCGGTCACCCACGCCCGCCCCGTGATCGTCGGCACGACCGCCGGGATGCCGGCGACCTCCGTCTCGCGCACGAGCCGACCGATGAAGGTCGACCCGATGAACGAATCGTTGCGGAAGTCCCGGTCGAGCGCCAACTCGCCCCGGGCCCACAGCTCGGCCATGCGCGCGGAGGTGCCCGTCCCGCACGGCGAGCGGTCGAACCAGCCGGGGTGGATCGCCATCGCGTGCCGCGAGTGCACGGCGTCCGATCCCGGTGCGATGAACTCGACGTGGTGGCAGTGGTCCACCCCGTCGATCGTGGGGTGCGACGGGGGGTCCTGCTCGTTGATCGCCGCCATGATCGCGAGCCCCGCCGAGAGGATCTCCTGCTGGTGCGACCTGTCGAACGGCAGTCCGACGGCGTCGAGGTCGACCATCGCGTAGAAGTTGCCGCCGAACGCCAGGCTGTACGGCACGGTGCCGAGCCCGTCGACGTCGATCTCCGCGTCGAGCCGCACGGGGAACGACGGCACGTTCTCGATCGTCACGGAGTCGGCGTGGCCGTCGCTCACCGCGACGCGCGCGATGACGAGCCCCGCCGGCGTGTCGAGCCGGATCTCCGTGACCGGCTCGACGACCTCGACCATCCCCGTCTCCACCAGCACGGTCGCGACACCGATCGTGCCGTGGCCGCACATCGGCAGGCACCCCGACACCTCGATGAAGAGGACGCCGAAGTCCGCGTCCGGTCGCGTCGGCGGCTGCAGGATCGCGCCGCTCATCGCGGCGTGACCGCGCGGCTCGTTCACGAGCAGCTTCCGGATGTGATCGAGGTGCTCGATGAAGTGCAGGCGACGCTCGTTCATCGTCGCACCGGGGATCACGCCGACGCCGCCGGTCACGACGCGCGTCGGCATGCCCTCGGTGTGCGAGTCGACCGCGGTGTAGAGCCGGGAGGAGCGCATGTCAGACGAGCGCCGGCTGCCGCGAGGCGAGGTAGTCGATCGCGCGCTGCATGTCGGCGCGCACGGCGGCCTCGTGCTCCGGCGTGAGGGGGCCGCGCGGCGGGCGCGAGGGGCCGCCGTACCGGCCGACCATCTCCATGCTGAGCTTGATCGCCTGCACGAACTCCGTGCGGGAGTCCCAGCGGAAGATCGCGACGAGCGCCTTGTAGAGCTCGCGCGCCTCGTCGATGCGACCGGCGCGGACGAGGTTGTAGATCTCGACCGACTCGCCCGGGAACGCGTTGGGGAACCCGGCGAACCAGCCGACGGCGCCGTCGAGGAGCAGCTCGAAGACCACGTCGTCCGCTCCGGCGATGATGTCGATGTCGCACAGCTCCGAGATCTCGAACGCGCGGCGCACGTCACCGGAGAACTCCTTGATCGCCACGACGTTCTCGATCTGGGCGAGCTCCGCGACGAGGTCGGGGACGAGGTCCACCTTCGTGTCGATCGGGTTGTTGTAGGCCATGATCGGCAGGCCGACCTCGGAGATCGCGGAGTAGTGGTCGATCACCTGCGAGCGGCTCGCGCGGTACATCGTCGGCGGAAGCGACAGCACGCCCTTCGCTCCGTCCTCCGCCGCGAGCTCAGCCCAGTGCTTCGCCTGGTGGGAGCCCGGACCGTGCACGCCGGCGACGACGATGCCGCGGTCGCCGACGGCCTCGACGGCCACCTGGATGACGCGGCGACGCTCGGCGTCGGTGAGCGACGAGTACTCGCCGAGCGAGCCGTTCGGTCCGACGCCGTCGCAGCCGTTCGAGACGAGCCAGTCGCAGTGCTCCGCGAACCGGTCGTAGTCGACCGCGAGACCGGCGGGCGCCGACGGGTCCTCCTTGTAGGGGAGGGCTGTGGCGACGATGACGCCGCCGAGGATGCTACGGGGTTCCATGGATGTGGTGTCCTTTCGGGGTATCACGGGATGTCCGGGTCGTCGCCGAGCGTCGCGAGGTCGCCGAGCCGCTGGGGCGTGACGATCGGGCGGCGATCGGTGCTGACCGAGTCGAGGAAGCCGTCGCCGGGCGAGGCTGCGATGAGCAGCTCCTCCACGGTGCGACCGCAGATGCGGCCCTGGCAGATGCCGAGGCCGGCGCGAGTGGTGAGCTTGAGGGGGCGCAGGCCCTCCGCTTCGGTGGACGACGCCGTCGCGCAGAGCCGGCCGTAGCCGACCTCCTCGCAGCGGCACACGATCGTGTCGTCGTGGAGCCAATGGCGCCAGCCCGGTCGGATGCCGTGCGCGGCCGAGATCCGCTCGGCGAATCCGGCGAAGACCCGTCGGCGCCGCACGGCGTCGGGAGCGGCCGCGCGGCCCGCCGCAGCGGCTCCCGCGACGGCACCCTCGGCCATGGCGAGGTCGACGCCGCCGATGCCGGTGATCTCCCCCGCGGCGAAGACATGGGGGACGGTGGTCTCCTGGCTGTCGTCGACCTCGACGAAGCGGCGCGCGTCGAGCCGGCACCCGGCGGCGATCGCGAGCTCGAGTCGTGGGGTGAAGTCGTGGCTGACGCAGACGGCGTCGGCCTGGACCCGGCGCTCGGTGCCGGGAACCGGACGCCAGTCCGCGTCGAGCCGGGCGATCGTGACGGACTCGACGCGGTCCGTCCCGTGCGCGGCGATGACCGCGGAGCCCGTGCGGTAGGGGATGCGGTGTCGGACGAAGGAGCGGACGTAGCCCGCGAGCTCCCCGACCTTCGACCGTGCGCCGATGAGGCGCCACGGCTTCGGCGCCCAGCCCCGCACGATCCGTGCCGGTCGGTTGGCCTCGACGACCTCGACGACGCGTGCGCCGGTCTCGGCGACCGAGGTCGCGACCGGGAGCAGGAACGGCCCGGCCCCGGCGACGACGACGCGGTCGCCGACGCGGACGCGCTCACCCTTCGCAAGGGCCTGCGCCGCACCGCCCGTGAACACCCCCGGCAACTGCCATCCGGGGAACGGGAGGGTGCGGTCGTGCGCGCCGGTCGCGAGCACGACGGCTTCGGGCTCGATGGTCGTCATCCGAGCACGGGTGGCGTCGACGCGCCCGGTCGCGACGTTGACGGCGAGGCCGCTCGGCGAGTCGGACGAGCGCTCGATGGACCACACGGCCGCCGAGAGCAGGACCGTGCACGCGGGATCGGCGGTCACGCGGTCGCGCAGGCGCTGGTAGGTCGACCAGCCGTGGTGGAGCCGCGACTCGGCCGCGCCGGCGCGCTCCGTCGGGAGGTGGCGCCAGTACTGACCGCCGGTGGCGTCGGAGGAGTCGAGGAGCGTGACGCGGGCTCCCGCGTCGAGGGCTGCGACGGCCGCAGCGAGTCCGGCGGGTCCCGCTCCCACGATGAGCACGGCCGTCATGCGCGGTCCTCGCCCTCGGAGTCGGCGTCGCCGTCCGCCTCGACGGGCACCGGTAGCGCGTCGTGCTGGGTGCGGAGCTCGTCGCCGTCCGCGGCGCGCCTCTGACACAGCCGCACGTCGCGCTCTCCGTTGACCTCGGCGATGCAGTCGAAGCACACGCCGATCCCGCAGAACACCCCGCGGGGGGACTCGCCCGTCGACGTGGTGCGCCAGGAGAGCCGGCCCGAACCGAGCAGCACGCCGGCGAGGGTCTGACCGGTGAGCCCCGCGTACCGCTCCCCGTCGAGCGTCACCTCGAGCGGGGTCGACTCGCGCGGGCGGACGGCGTCGCGCCGGGCGGGGATGCGGCGCGCCGTCATGCCGCGACCGTCTCGAGGAACGGCGCGAGGCTCTCGCGCGCCACGGAGAAGGGCGCCGGGTCGAGCGGCGTCGGGCGGCCCGAGAGCAGCGCCGCGAGCTGTACGGCGGTGCCGGTCGCGAGGCCGATGCCCGCGCCCTCGTGGCCGTTCGCGTGCCACAGGCCCGGCAGACGGGGGTCCTCGCCGATCACCGGCAGGTGGTCCGGCATGTACGGACGGAAACCGCTGTAGGACCGCATGAGGGACGCGTCCGCGAGGAAAGGGAACAGGAGGATCGCTTTGCCCGCGAGCTCCGCCACGATGCGGCTGCGGAACTCGTCGCGGAAGCCGACCTGCTCGCGCGAGGAGCCGATGAGCACGGTGCCGGACGCCGTCGACTCGACGACGCTGCTCGTCTGCAGGTCCGCAGCGGACGACTCCACCGCTCCGACGTAGTCGGCGTCGTACACCTTGTGGAACACGCGATGCGGCATGCGCGTCGTGACGAGCACCATGCCGCGACGCGGCAGGACCGGCAGCGGCACACCGAGCGCCTCGCTCACGGCCGCGCCCCACGGTCCGGCGGCGTTCACGACGGCGTCGGCGGGGAAGCGGAGCTCGGCCGCGGAGCGCGAGCGCGCCCGCACACCGACGAGTCCGCCGAGCGAGTCGACCTCGGCGCCGATGACCTCGTGCCCGGTGAGGACGCGCGCTCCGGACCGTCGGGCCGAGGCGAGGAACGCCTCGGTGGCGACGACCGGCTGGATCTGCGCGTCCTCGGGGTAGTGCACGGCCGCCGTGATGGCGTCGGTGAGGTGCGGCTCGAGGGCCTTCGCTGCTCGAGCGTCGATCACGTCGGCACGGACGCCCGCCGCGCGCTGCGACGCCGCGAAGTCGAGGAGGGGTCGGGCCCCCGCGTCCGTCGTCGAGACGACGAGGCCGCCCTTGGGTTCGAACTCGACGGCGGGGAACTCGTCGCCGAGCTCCTCGCGGAGCTCGCGCGCGACGAGGGGCCACCGGGTCCGCGAGAACCGGGCGAGGTCGAGCTCCGGCCCCGGGCCCTTGTCGCTCACGAGGATGTTGCCTTCTCCGCGACCGGACGTGCCCGACGCGGCCGCGCCGCGCTCGAGGACGACGACGTCGTGCCCGGCGCGAGCGAGTTCACGGGAGATGGCGGCGCCGAGGATCCCGGCGCCGACGACGACGATGCGGCCCATCCGTGCACCTCCCCGATCGACGTGTGTCATCAGTAATATGTCACACATTTTGTTTCACCGGTGTTACGGTTCGGCGACGATGCCGCCATCGTCCGGGGCGGACGGCCTCCCCGACGAGCCGGATGAGCGGCCCGCCGGCAGGATTCGCCACAGCGCGCACGCGTGCACCGGGCGGTCGGATGCGCCGCAGCGACGCCTACTCGGGCCGACCGGCCCACCATCCGATGACGTGCGCGATGTGGCGGTGCATGAGCTTCTCCGCCTTGACGCCCTTGCCGTCACGCAGGAGGTCGAGGAGTTCGAGGTGCTCGTTGGCGGACGCGGCGAGCTCCTCGGTCGCGAGCAGACCGGCGAGCCCGGGAAGCCGCGTCTGGGCGCGCAGCTCGGTGATGAGGTTGCCGA
This sequence comes from uncultured Labedella sp., assembly GCA_934636065.1. Classification (GTDB taxonomy): domain Bacteria; phylum Actinomycetota; class Actinomycetes; order Actinomycetales; family Microbacteriaceae; genus Labedella. The sequence continues at coordinate 582 of CAKTZW010000100.1, read as the reverse complement.
GCCGCGGGTTGTCGGCGAACGCCGTCACCGCCGCATGGAAGACGCCGTCCGCCTCCAGGTACTCGGTGAGGCTCCCCCGCGCGGCGCTGTCGACGATGCGGTCGGCGAGCTCGCGGAGCTCGGGGTAGGCCTCGTCCGGAATCCGGCCGGCGAGGCGGCGGGCGATCGGCGGTTCGAGCAGTTGGCGGACGTCGACGATGTCCTGGAGGTCCTTGTCGCTCACTCCGGTCACGCGGAAGCCCTTGTTGCGCACGGTCTCGACGAAGCCGCGCTTCTCGAGGTTGAGCATCGCCTCGCGCACGGGAGTGGCCGAGACGTTGAAGCGGGCCGCGAGGGTCGGCGCGGAGAAGAGCTCGCCCGGCGGCATCTCGCCGGATCGGATGGCGGCCGCGAGCGCCGTCTCGACCCGCTCGCGGAGGCTCGATGTGGGTGCGATCGGGGTGACCGTGAATTGAGAAGCCATGGGAGCCCATCGACGCTGAGGTTGGACAGGGAACTCGACCCGGCCGGTTCGACCGCATCGGACACCGCGTCGCCGCAGTGCAATGCGACGTTGCACTTGGGGACGAAGCTACTTCATTC
>CAKTZW010000099.1 GCA_934636065.1 uncultured Labedella sp. | reverse complement strand
ATCTTCAGCATCTACACCGCGGTGGAGTAGGCGGGCGCTGCGCCTGCTCGTCGTCCACAGGCGGCGGTTCCTGGACTGCTGCACAGGAGTGAAAGTGCTGATGGCGGACGCTATCCGTTTGTCGGTGGTTCCTGTTTCACTGCCGTCATGCACCAGGGGGATCTCGGATCGGCGTCGCGCGGCGAGCTGCTCGACGCGCTCGTCGCGAGTCGCGCCGCCGTGTCGCGGGAGGCGGCGCTGCAGGCGCGGCTGCTCGTCGAGCTGCGATCCCGCGAGCCGGAGTTCGACCGCATCGGGGTAGGTGCAGAAGTCGCCGAGGACCTCGGTCGGCGCGGCGGCTGGTCCGCCTCGGTCGGCCTCGATCCCGGGCGCCGCGCCGAGCTCGCCCACCGCGCCCTCGTGGCCGAGATCGCCGCAGCCGTCCACGAATCCGAGGCCGTCGTCACCCGCGACATCGACGAGGCGGAGCGCCTCGTCCGGCGGCTTCCGCTCACCCTCTCGGCGCTCGCCGACGGGCGGATAGGGGAGCGGCATGCGCGAGTCCTCGTGGAGCAGAGCATCGGCCTCGGAGCGCATCCGAGCGACACCGATCCGAGCGACGCGGCGCGGCGGCTCGGCGACTTCGAACGCGAGCTCGTTCCGCTCGCGGAGGGCTTGAATCCGCCGAGCACTCGGCGGCGTGCCCGGCGGGTTCGGGAGCGGCTGCTGCCCGAGTCGATCGACGTGCGCTCGCGGCGAGCGGTCGCGGAGCGTCGCGTCGTGCTCGAGAACGCGGACGACGGGATGGCGTGGCTGCACCACTACCTCCCCGCGGTGGAGGCCCATGCGGCGTTCGAGCGGCTCTCGCGGCTGGCGCGACGTGTCGGCCGGGCCGAACGAGGCGGCCGTTCCCTCGCGCAGATGCGGTCCGACGTGGGGCGCGATCTGCTGCTGGGTGGCGCTGACGGGGCCCTGGCCGGCCGACACGGGGCCCTGGCTGGCGTGGACCGCATCCGGCCCACCGTTCACATCACCGTGCCGGTCCTGACGCTGCTGGGGCGCTCCGAGGAGCCCGCGGCGCTCGACGGTTACGGGCCGATCGACGCCGACACGGCGCGGCGCCTGGCCGCGCGGGCGCCGAGCTTCACGCGGATCCTCACGCACCCCGAGACCGGCGTCGTCCTCTCGGTGGGGCGCACGTCCTACGCCGTGCCCGCCGACCTGAAGCGGTTCGTCCGCCTGCGCGACGGACGCTGCCGGTTCCCCGGCTGCGGGCGGCAGGCCCGATCGTGCGAACTCGACCACACGGTGGCGTGGACGGACGGGGGAGAGACCGCGCACGACAACCTCGCGGCCCTGTGCGCGGGTCATCATCATCTCAAGCACGAGACGGCCTGGCGGGTGTCTCGCGTCGATCGAGCAGGTCCGGGAACGAGCGGACCGAGTGGCGGTGGTCGACGTGCCGGCAGAGACGCGCTCGTCTGGACGTCGCCCACCGGGCGTGAGTACGTGACGGAGCCGGAACCGCCGTAGCTGGAACCAGGCCTCACCAGTATCCGGAGACGCACCTCTCCGATCGCTCGCGGTGCCCCCAGTGCGTGGGGTGCGTGCCCCCAGTTCGGTGTACGCGCGGTGGTCGTGCTACCCCGATATTGGGGCCACGACCGGGGCATTTTCACCCCCGTTGGTGTGTCTTCGCCGTGGTCCCGGGCCACCTAACATCGTCCAGGGTCAAGGAATACCCGGCTTTACGACCCGCCCCCCGCACGCACTTCACCAAGAAACGGAACCCCTCATGGTTGCTCGTATCACCGCGGCGCTCGCCGCTCGTAAGGCCGCCCTCAAGGACAGCGATAAGGGCTTCACGCTCATCGAGCTCCTCGTGGTTGTCATCATCATCGGCGTCCTCGCCGCGATCGCCATCCCGATCTACATCGGCGTCCAGGACAACGCGAAGAACTCGGCCGTCCAGTCCGACCTCACCAACGCCCAGATCGCCGTCACGGCCTACTTCACCGAGGAAGGCTCGATGCCGACCCTCAGCGGAACATCAGCCACCGACCTCAGCGACTACGGCCTCACCAAGTCTGAGAACACCGCAAAACTGGACTACGGCACCGGCACGGGAATGAACACTGCCGACAAGCTCTGCATCCAGGCCGAGCGTTCCGACGACGCGACCAAGAAGTTCCACATCACCGCGAGCGGTGGCGTGAAGGACGGCGCCTGCGGCTCCTGAGCACCAACCGGGCTACGCCCACCTCAGCCTCTCGGTGGGGCGCCGCTCGCCGGCGCCCCACCGGTTGCTGTCCACCGGCTTCCGAGCACCCGGCCTCGGTGAGCACGGGCCCCGCAACACCGACTCAAGGTCAGTCGCGTGACCGCTCATGAGGAGCACACCGTCTCCCGGGGAGGGAAATGGATCGTGCGAGTTCCATCCCTCCCCATACCTGAGTCGAGGAGGTGCGATCGTGCGGAAGCTCCGTGAGCTGTTCCCCGTCGCGCCGGCCACGCTCCACGGCGACACCGACTCGGGTCTGACGCTTGTGGAACTGCTCGTCGCCATGATGGTCTTCGCGATCCTCTCCCTTGGCGTCGCCTATTCGATGCTCGCAACTCTGCAGTCGTCACGTGATTCCCGCGGTCGACAGGTGGCGGCGAATCTCGCCGCCCAGGAGGTGGACCTCGTGCGTTCCGTCGGCGACATCTTCACGATCGCGGACAAGAGCTGGACGACGACGGTCGCCGGCACGGTCTTCACGGTCAAGCGCGAGACCGACTGGGTCAACAGCGGACTCGATTCGGGCGACTGCGGCACCGGAAGCGGCGTCCTGCAGCACAAGAAGATCAACATCACCGTCACGTGGGGCGCCGGAGACACACTGCGCACGGTCCGATCCGACACGATCGTCGCTCCGACCTCGAAAATCAACGATCCGACGTTGGGAACCATCGTCGTTCATGTCAAGCGGGCGGACGGCACCGGCGCCGAGGGCGTCAAGGTCTCGGCGACCCCGTCGAGCACGCCCGGCACGGCGACCGCGATCACGACGCCGATCCCGAACACCGACTCGAACGGGTGCACCTTCGCCCTCAAGGTCGCACCCGGCAACTACGACGTCAAGATCGAGAAGTCCGGATTCGTGACCGAGCAGCATCTCGCCACGGAGACGCGCCCGATGCAGAAGGTCGCGAAGGGGTCTGCGACGAACGTGCGCTTCTCCTACGACCAATCCGTCGAAATCACTCCCTCCTACACCTTCTCGAACCCTGCGGCAGTGGGCGCGATCGTTCCTCAATCGCTCGATCTAAGCTTCGTCAACACGTATGGAACATACGTGACCCGGGCAGACCTTCCTCGTCCGGAACTGCATCCGTTCATCGCCGGCTATACGGTGCTTGCCGGAAAAGCGTCGGCTGCTTCGGGGACATCGACGACGTGTGATTCGATCGACCCCGTCAAGTGGCCGACCTCCGAGCCCGACGCTGCAGGCAAGACACGAACCGGGTGGGCCGTGACTCCGACGGCGGCCACACCGGGGGCCTCACCGACAGCCCTGATCCCGCTCGGCGCCGTCACGGTGACGACGGCATCCGCTATCACCGTCACGGCGACATCCGCGATGCCCCCGGCCGAGTCGCCCGCCGGAGCCGATTACCCCGCCTGCGCTACGACGATGACCTATTCCTTCGGATCCGTGACCGGCTCTCAGACGCTCGCGCTTCCCTTCGGCACGTGGCGGCTCACCACCTCTTCGGGTGCTGTCGTCGGAGTCGCGGCGGGCACGACCGTGGCACCCATGACCGGCGGATCGGTCACCGCGGGCATCGTGACCCTCGACCCCCGCATCGAGGCGACCCCGTGAAGGGCCTTCGTCGGATGCGGACTCTTCGGCTCGCGGGAACGGGTCGCGATACGGGCGCGTCACTCGTGGAAATCGTCGTCGGTATCTTCATCCTCGGCATCGTGACGGCACTCATCGCGGGTCTTTTCTCGAGCACGATGCAGGTGGTCACGGTCTCGTCCGCCCTCGACACGAACACCCGCATGGCGTCGAACGGGATGAACGAGATGTCGCGTATCGTCCGTGCGGGGACGCCGTACCCGGTAGCCGGTGCGATCGAACCCGAGCCGGCGTTCGCTCTCGTCAAGAACGAGGAGTTCACGATCTACGCCTACGTGAATCTCGCGAACAGCGACCAGCGCCCCGTCAAGGTGAACTTCTCGATCGTCAACGGTGATCTCATCGAGACGACATGGACGTCGCAGCTACAGTCGGGCGGCTACTACACATTCCCGTCGACGACCTCGACGCGGCGCGTGCTCGCGTCGTCTGTCGTTCCGAAGGCATCGGGGTCGCCGTACATCTTCACCTACCTCGACGCAAACGGCGCGTCGATCACAGTCCCCACCACGACGACGGGGCTCACGGGGGCGGACGCGCTCCGCAACGTCGCGGCCGTCAAGATCACTCTCACGATTCAGGGATCCTCCACCGACACGCGCTCGCGCGTCACGCTCGTGAACACCGTCGGCATCCCGAACCTCGGCCAGAACCGAGTGATCTCATGAGGCGGATTCAACGCGTCGTGGCGCGCTGGCGCGAGGGCGAGGACGACGGCGCGGCCCTCGCGATGACGATCATCATCGGCATGGTGCTGATGATGCTGGTTGCGACGGCGACCGTCGTCGCTGTGAGTGGCACCCGGAAGTCCTCCCACGACGCCGATTGGAACGCGGCGATCGCGGCCGCGTACGCCGGAGTGGAGGACTACAAGTCTCGGTTGTCGAACGACAACACGTACGTCCGCTACGGGAACCCTGCGTCTCCGTTCAGCGCAGGCGGGACCGCCGTTCTTCCGCCCGTCGGCACGAATCCGGCTTTCGGTCTCGGCAAGACGGGCACATGGGCGGCCGTGCCCGGGAGCGTCGACGGAGCGCAGTTCCGCTACGAGGTCGACAACCGCAACTATTCGGCCACGGGGAGCCTGCGCCTACGGTCGACGGGCCGAGTCGGCGACGAGGTGCGATCGATCGTCGTGAACCTCAAGCAGGAGGGCTTCGTCGACTACCTGTACTTCACCGACTACGAGATGATCGACCCGGCGCAGCTCGACAACCCGTCCGCTTGCAAACCCGCGTGGGCGTGGGAGAGCTCGAGCAACGTGCACCCATACGGTTGCGAGCGCATCCAGTTCGCGGCGGGCGACACCATCGCCGGCCCCTTGCATTCGAACGACACCGTGTTCACGTGCGGAGCGACGAAGTTCAAGGGGGAGTTCACGACCGCGAACCCGAATTCGCCGTTCTACAAGGAGACGGGGAATTGCACCGACCCCGTTTTCACGGTCGCTCCGAAGACGGCCATCAACATCGGGATGCCGCCGACGAACACGGAGATGATCAGCGAGACCCGCACCGACCTGCCGGAGACGGTCGTGAGGCCCGGTTGCTTGTACACCGGCCCCACGACGATCACGTTCAACTCGAACGGCACGATGAACGTGAAGTCGCCGTTCACGAGGTTGACGAGGATCACGGGCTCCGGTGCCACGGGCGGTTCCGCCCCCGCGGAATGCGGACTTGTCGGGAATGTCGCGAACGGCCTGGGTTCGACGGCCGGCGCTACCATCCCGGTCATCGCGCAGAACCTTATCTATGTGCAGACCGTGCCGACGTCGTCGACGAACAAGAACTACTGGAAGACCACGGAGAACCCCGCAGGTTTCACCTGTTCCGCCGAGTCGACGTGGACGTTCGGCTCGCTCAAGTTCCCCGCCACCGACGAGTACCTGACGAAGGCTTCGCCCGCTCACTACGGGTGCCGCAACGGTGACATCTACGTCCAGGGAGTTCTCGATGGGCAGGTGACGCTCGCGAGCGAGAACTACATCTACGTGACGGGCAATCTGACCTATAAGGACAAGTCGGACGACATCCTCGGACTCGTAGGGCAGAACGCAGTCTGGGTGCACAAGCCCATCAAGTGCACGAACTGGGAGCGCGACAACAAGAACAGCCCGTGGCGCTGCACGAGCGTCGCCAACCTCAACGGAACGGGGGACCGCACGATCGAGGCCGCAATCCTGTCCGTGCAGCACACCTTCATCGTGCAGAACTATGAGTACGGTGCTCGAATGGGCACGTTGACGGTGATGGGTGCGATCGCGCAGAAGTTCCGCGGCCCGGTGGCGCTCGGCAGCACATCGGGCTACGCCAAGAACTACGCCTACGACAGCCGGCTCAAGTACATGGCCCCGCCGAAGTTCCTCTCCCCGGTCTCGACGACCTACGGTGTCTCGGAGATCGTCGAAGTGAAGACCGCATTCAAGCCCGACGGGAGCGCGGCCACATGACCGCAGCGCCTTCCGTAGTCCTCTCGGCCGCCGACCTCGTCCCGCTCCTCGTCGCGGGTCTCGTGCTCACCGGTGTGCTCGGGCTGCTCATCGGCTCCTTCCTCAACGTCGTCGTCTACCGGGTACCGAACGGCCTGTCGGTCGTCAGCCCGCCGAGCGCGTGCCCCGGCTGCGGCGAGGGCATCAAGCCCTACGACAACATCCCCGTCGTGTCGTGGCTCGCGTTAGGCGGCAAGTGTCGCTCCTGTCGTACTCCGATCTCCCGGCGCTACCCGCTGGTGGAACTCGCGGGCGTATGCGCCCACCTTCAGCGTGGCGTGCTCGTTGTTGAGGATGTCCTCCAGCTCCGAGATCGACCGGCGCTCGAGCAGCATGTCCCAGTGGGTGCGCGGCGGCTTCGCC